>CAZHBR010000211.1:0-2036 GCA_964530755.1 uncultured Oscillospiraceae bacterium
TATTCCGTATGAACGTGCAAGTGGGTAAAACTCATAAGCAATCTCCTGTTTCAAGTATGTTATATCTTTATCTTCATGTATTTTATAGTTTTGTTCAGCAACAGAAATCTATTCTCATACGAAGTGGTAAAAAGGCGGGCGGGCAACCGGGTACTGTGAAGATCTCTTGTGCATACTTCTATTTTCAGATCTGAGCATTCACATTCTGAAATCGTAAAATTAAAAAGATCATCGCTGTCCGTCTTAATATCTACGAATCCTCCTTCAGCCACAACCGTCTTATACTCATTTAAATAGCGGCGATGAGTCAGGCGTCGCTTTGCATGACGCGCCTTCGGCCAGGGATCGCAAAAATTTATATAGATCCCGCTAAGCTCATCCAAGCAAAAATAGTCTAAAGCGCTATCCATGAATTCCACTATGCATAGGACGTTTGAAAGCCCGCTTTTTTGAATTTTCTCCAAGGCTCGAAGAGCAACGCTCCTTCTTCCCTCGGCCCCTATAAAAAAGGCCGATTCGTCCGCCTTGGCGCGATCTACAAGAAAATGTCCCCTGCCGCAGCCGGGTTCAAAATAGATTCTGCCGTCAAATTCGGGGTTGCGCCCTTTCAAAAATCTGTGCCAATGATCTGCCATAGATTTGCCGTCATCCACAATGTATTCAGCCAGGGCTGCAAGGCGCTGCGCCTCGTTTTTCACCCTGCGCTGCCGCATATATATTCCCCCTCATTCTATTACGATCACCAGCATCTTGCCCTTTTCATACTTATCGAACAAAAATTTGGCATGTGATGTATAGTTCCTGACGCATTTATGAGACAGCGGAACAGTTCCCACAGATTCCGCAAATTCTCTCTTTGGCGGAGTTATCCTGCGCCCCTCATCATCGTATTTATAATTGACCGGCACCCCGTGAACGTAGGCCCCCCCGGCAAAGCGTATAGCGTAAGGAGCGTATCCCTGTATGGTATAAGTGCCATCCTTATAATACAAAAATTGATCACTTTTTGCTATGGCGTAATAAAAGCCCAATGGCGTAGGCGTGGAATATTTTCCCGTTGTTCCCGTTGTGGCGAGTGTACAGGATATCAAGGCCCAACCCGAAGCTCCTTTTTCATAGACCGCTTCGTTCTGATTCTTTCTATCCACCGCAACAACGGTTGTCAATTGCGTTATCGCCTTATCCACAGGTATATATTTAACGGGAATGTAGCAGGTCTCACCGCTTGCCAAAATTTCCACTTTTACCAGTTCGCCTGCGGGGAAAAGATACCTGATCAGCGTCCCGTCTTCTATGTAAAGAAAGTCCTCTTTATTTGTTAAGGAAAAATATCCGGGAGCGCTTTGGCTGCGGATGTTTCCCATCCTGTCTTTTTCTTTTCCCTGATAAAGAGGAGCGCAGCCGTTTTGGTTTTTGTAATTGCTGACATAAGTCAATTTGCCGCGTTTTTCGTATTCTGCCGCTTGCAACACCGCCTGCTCCATCTTGTCAAATTGAAAGCTTCGCCGGCTGACATCTGCATTTTTTACAAAACCGAATAAAACCTCTTCACCTTCCTGCCAGCATACATGGTACCACTTTACAGAACCCCGATCATCTTTTACCGTTACCGTTTCAACATAGTCCAGCTTTTCATTGCGATGCGCCCTTCTGATAATTTCTTCTTCTTCGGAGGACCCGGAAAATATGTTTACCGAATCCTTTTCAACAACAAAATATGTGTATGTCGTTGGATGTTCTTTGTACTGCAAAGAAACGGGAAAGGAGGGAAAAAGCACTTCCTCCTCTACGGAGACAACCTCCGAACTCTCTTGTTTTTCCGCCGCCTTCGAAGCATCCGCCTGTCCCTTTGGCAAATTCGAAAGCTCTATCGGTATTTGCTCTCCGCTTTTATCAATAGCTGAAAGCGCCTCTCTTCCCTGGATAAGGATGACAAACAGGAGTATGATCGCAAGAAGCGCCATTATTATTAACACCGGTCCTGAATTTTTTTTCATAGCTTAAATATTGCGGCCTGGCGCAACAGATATTTCAAA
>CAZHBR010000211.1:2046-2820 GCA_964530755.1 uncultured Oscillospiraceae bacterium
TAACCAATTAGACATAGTTGATAATTTCATTATGTTTGGTAATGACGCCAATGATATTCCAATGTTCAAGAATGCTTCAAAAAGCTTTATTGTAGGAAATTTAATAGACGGTCTACCTAATACAACAAATATTTCAAAAGAAAATAACCTGCTCCATAGCATGCCAGCAATTCACCTAACGCCACCCACAGTATGCAGGCGTAAAGAGGTACCGGCAAAGCATATACAAAATGCAGCATGCCACCTATTATAATGCCGTTTGCAACAACCGGAGGCAGAGGCACAAGCAGCGGTTTGTTTCTTAACATGTACGAAAACAAAGCTGCAATCAGGCTTGCTGCGCTACCTGATACTGCATCTGCAATTCCGTAGGGCCCTAACATATTTGCGGCGAAGCAGCCTATAAACAAACCGGGAATGGCGGCAGGGGTTAAGGCAGGCAGCACCGTCAGTGCTTCAGCCAGTCTCACCTGCATTATCCCGTAGCTTACAGGCATGAGCAATATTGTCAATGATGCGTAGATGGCGGCAATTATCGCCGCCTGTACCAAATATCTTGTATTCTTCATGCTGATCGTCTCTTGTATCGATTAAAGCCCCATCTCATTATATTACATATGCCTGTACGATTACTACCGATATAAACAGCAACATGAAAAGCGAAGCTGCTGCATCGATCTTACTGAGGACCATGGCATTCATCCTAGTCCTTTCGTCTCCACCTCTATAGCATCTTGCCTCCATTGCCATAGCCAGATCCTGGGCTATGCGAAA
>CAZHBR010000212.1:0-2771 GCA_964530755.1 uncultured Oscillospiraceae bacterium
CATCTCTTTAATGGCTTCTACATTTCCAAGTCCGTTTTGTAATGTGATTGCGACGGTTCCGGGTCCAAACAGAGCCAAATTCTCTTTTATCGCCTCCTTTGTCATGGTGGATTTCACGAAGATTATAACTAAGTCACAGCGACCCACCCTGGAGGAATCGGAACAAGCCTTCAACCGGTTGAATGCGGTGACATTTTCATCGTATTCGACCAGAAGTCCATTACTGTTTATTGCATTTATATGCTCTTTCCATATGTCCAGCAAAACAACTTCGTTTTCGGGAGTGCGGGAAAGCATAGCTCCGTAAAGCGAGCCCATCGCCCCGGCACCTAAAACAGCTATTTTCATCAATACAACCTCTTGATATCATCCTCGCTGACGCCCCCAAAAGCATGTTCCTCCATAGGAAAATCCTGTGACTTTATTTCGGATTTGAACTGTTCCAGTGCCTTCACTATCAAAGGCGCCAAATCCAGATACTGTTTAACAAATTTGGGAGTGAATTTTTCGAAAAGCCCAACCATATCGTGAAATACTAATACTTGACCGTCGCAGTATCTACCCCCGCCGATGCCTATTGTGGGAACCGAAACCTTTTCAGTAATCAGCTTGCCTAATTGCTCAGGGACACATTCCAGCACTATCGAAAAAACACCGGCTGCTTCCAAGGCCATTGCATCTTCAAGAACATCCTTTGCAGCCTCCCCTTTTCCCTGGATTTTGAATCCGCCCAGCTTGGAAACAGTCTGAGGTGTCAGACCTATATGACCCATTACCGGTATGCCCGCATCCACGATAGCCTTTACAGTATCAGCTACGTCTTTGCCTCCTTCCAATTTAACCACATCACACCGGCCCTCTTTCATCAGCCTAGTCGCATTGTGCACAGCCTGCCCGCTCGATTCGTTATAAGAGCCAAAAGGCATGTCCCCTACGATCAGCGGTGTGGGAGCGCCGGAAACAACAGGCTTAATGTGATGGATCATTTGTTCCATAGTGCAAGATACCGTTGAATCGTCACCCAAAACGGTCATCATCAGCGAATCTCCAACGAGAATGATCTCTATGCCGGCTTTTTCCACCATGCAGGCAGTTGGATAATCGTAAGCCGTTGTCATGCTGATTTTTTCACCGTTTTCCTTCATTTCTAAAAGCTTTAGCGTTGTTATTTTCGCCATGTCGTCACTTCCTCTCCTTTTTTAAAGATAATGAGATAGCGTCCAGCACATGCCTTTGCAATACTATGGAGGTGACAGGACCGACACCCCCGGGAACAGGGGTAATTGCGGAAACAGATCCGTAAACATCATTGTAATTCACATCACCGCAAAGTTTTCCTTTTTCAAAATTTATTCCCGCATCTATTACAAAAGACCGATTATTAAAATATCCATGGTCGAAGAACTTTGGATGTCCGACACCGGTTATCACCATGTCCGCCTCCCGGGTAATCCCGGCAAGATTTTCTGTTTTTGAATGGCAGACGGTCACCGTAGCGTCCTGCTTAAGCATCATCATAGCAAGAGGTTTGCCAAGAAGCGTACTTCTGTTTACGATGACCACGTGCCTGCCTTTGAGATCGTAATCATAGTATCTGACTATTTCCAATATCGCCTCCGGCGTGCAAGGTGCAATTCCCCCCTCTTCGCCGATGAGTATTTTACCGATGTTTACAGGACTCATGCAGTCAATATCCTTTAAAGGATCGATCTTCCAACCGGCAGCTGCAGCATCCAGATGCTTTGGAAGTGGACGCAATATCAATATCCCATGTACATCGGGATCTTTGTTCATTTTGTCCAGCACAGCAAGGAAATTCCCCTCTGGGACATTATTTTGCATCGCTGCGACCTGTGCTTTTATTCCTGTTTCATTGCAATCCGAAAGCACCCTTTTTTCATAAGCCAGATCGTCCTTATCCTCCCCAGCCCTCAATATTCCCATCATAGGAATGATGCCCTGCCTTCTGTATTTCTTAATTTCATCAAGAAGTTTGTTTTTAATATGCTCGGCTACTGGTTTCCCTTCTAATGTAACTGTCATTTGCTGCCCTTTCAATGTCAAAAAAGTCCGGATATTTTTCCAAAGGTATTCACATCTATGCTCTCGGCAGAAGGCACTTTGGGCAATCCCGGCATGGTCATTATTTCCCCGGTAATAGCTACTATAAATCCTGCACCTGCAGAGATTCTTATATTTCTCACGCTGATTCTGAAATCCTTTGGCCTTCCGAGTTTTTTAGGATCATCCGAAAGTGAATACTGAGTTTTAGCGATGCATACGGGCAGATTCCCAAAACCGAGACCCTCCAACTCTTCAATCTGTTTAATGCTCTGATTGACATAATCTACACCCGCTGCACCATAGATTCTCTTTGCTATAGTCTCTATTTTTTCTTTAATGGATAACGACAGATCATAAGCAAATTTAAAGTGACTGTCACCTTGTTCGATAACGCTCAAAACCTTTTTGGCTAAAGCTTTTCCGCCTTCGCCGCCTTTCTCCCAGACCTCGGAAAGCACCGCGGTAATTCCGTTGTCGGCACATCGATCAAAAATGCAAAGGAGTTCCTGCTCCGTATCCTTCGGAAATCGGTTTAATGCTAAAACTGCAGGCAGACCGAATACATCCCTAATGTTCTCCACATGCTTAAATAAATTCTCCATGCCCTTTTCCAAAGCCGAAACGTTTTCTTTATTAAGCACGGATTTCGAAATGCCGCCATGTATTTTCAGGGCCCTGACTGTGGCGACAATTACCACGGCATCCGG
>CAZHBR010000213.1:0-2738 GCA_964530755.1 uncultured Oscillospiraceae bacterium
CCTCATTGCAAACCAATGCTGTTTCTTTAGAAACATTTTCAGGCATCGATCTGCCCGGCCATCGTTTCATTCTCATTTCCCCCGCCTTTTCCTCTAAAAGAAAGGCTATCTCCGCAAGCCCTAAATTTTGCGATGAAGATATCTGTACAATTTCCACCCCGTATGCAATCCATTCCTCATCTAAGGACAACTCGCCGGTGGCTTTTATCAGATCCAATATCCTATCCCGCACTGAGACGGCACCGCACATACCGGGAATATAACACAACTTCACGTTCTTGGTCTTCAATTCGAAGAACAATGCGTCGGAAACGATAGGAAAATAATCTGCATCTAACAGGTAATTTTCTGCAAAAAGTATCGATCGAATGACGGATGCTACTGCAAGTGAAGCCTTACCGGCAACAGGCATCCCCCTGTCCTTTTCACGCAGCAAGGCTTCGGAGAACTGTATGCATCCCGTAAAGTCATAAGCTATCTGAAGGATATCGCTGTTTGATAAAAAATTCATAGGCAGAAGGAAGTCGCACATGTTGCCGCAAATTATATCCTTGTGATACAAAGGAACCTGTCCTTCTGAAAAGGACAGCTTGAATTTCAATCTTCCACCTGATTCTTCTATCAGCACCTCTTTATCATCTATTACCAGAAATTTTTTCATATGCACCGTACCTACTACTCAAAAAATGGACAAATATACCCATATCAAGATTATCGCTGTTTCTTCCTGAATGTTTTCACATTGATCTACACCAATCATTACCCACAAGTTCTTGTACAATCCTCAGCCATAAATTCCGACACAGCCATCGTACACATCTGATGCCTGTTTTTGTATCTTGTCTTTGGATATTCTGCCTAGCAGCTTCCTCCTTTTTATTTTTGCCGCGCTTTTTATAATCTTCGTATTTCCTCGAAAGACTGCGCTGCCCTCGTTTTAACCTCTTTATTTGTAATATTATCACTTTTTATTATGTGTTCAGATATTAAAGTCTTCCCTTTTCACAGCCGCATCCCTAACGGCCGCTTCCCTTGCATTTTCTGCAGGGAGTATAGCCTTTAGCTATGGCATCATCCCTTTCCATCGGAATCACATACCTGTCCACCGAAGGGCAGCTGCCGCGATGATAGGCTTTTCCCGCCTTGTAAAAACAATATACCTTACTCCCGAGAGGCAAAACCTCAGGGCGGCAAATCTTGCAGGGCGAAAATTCTTTTTTAATCCTTTCACTTAGGATCGTCACAGTAGAACAAACCGCTATATAGCTGCAATCAAAATCATGAAATCTTTCCCCGGCTCTGGAAATACATATACTGTTTCAGTCTCCCCCCTATCTTCCATCCGGTCAAAGCCCATAGGAAGCCCGCTGCATTCGGTGCCTATAAAAGCACGGTACAACAGCCTCTCTTCAATTTCCAGGACCCTCATAAAATTCAATGGAAGTGGAATCACTGCTTCACAGCAAAGATCACCGCTTATAAGTCCGTCAATGCCCCTGCTTTCATACATGCAGTTAAAATCTGATAAATGGATATTTACGGCAGGGCCCTGACCGACGCTTTTTATTTTTCGCGTTATCTCCGAACCGGCAGGCACTATATCGATATACGCCTTTTCAGCCACGCTGACCGCCTCATCTGCATAAGCATTCATAAGCGATTCTTCTACACCTGCAATGCGTATAAGCGTTGCCAGGCTGAGCACGGCCAGAAGAAAAAAAGGTAAAATGAGTGCGGCTTCAATGATAATTGAACCCTTGCTTTTTTTTAACAGCCTAATACGCATGACTCGAACGAAAACTACCGGTGCGCCTTCCGGTCATCCCCAAAAACCCGCCTCGCCTGCCTATTTTACAATCGATATCTAATCCCCCATAGCATTCATACATCTTAAACGTCTCACAATATCCGCCCTGCATATTTAACTGAATCAGATCCATTACCCTAGCAAGCTTGGCCTCACGACTTTCAAAAAATAGCATCAGAAGCAGATATCCTTCATATGAAAGCCCTTTTGTATCAGCATCAACTGAAGATGTGGATTGAAATATATTGTTCATTGCGCTGTCCAGATCTGTCATCCAATCATCAGACGTCTTTAAAAGCGGCACACGCCCGCCTTTTTCAAGGCGGGAAATATCATTAGATGCCTCCGCAGCCGCCCATGTTCCAATTAGCAGCAATTGCGCCGCCGCAGCCCCGGGTCCCGGAGCGATTATATTCGCTGCAATCGCAATAAGCTCTCTCTTTTCGGGATCGCTTAAAATATGAGCCGCATTTATTCCGGATCTTAATGCAAGCAGATAGTTTTTTGTTAAATTTCTATTTTCCTTGTCATCAATTTTACCAAAAAGTATGTACTCCACCTCATTTGCAAAAAAACTGTTAAAGGCTTCAACGTCTGTCAGATGATGCCGAAATTTTTTTATTATATAAAGGTTTATAAGAGCATGCTTACCGGGTTTTTCAGTGAGATTGTCAAGGCTTGGAACTGTGAGATAATTCATCTGATCAATTGACAAAAGCCTGGAAGGCAGGACGTGAATCACTTTTTCATTGAAAAGCTCACGTTCTTTTTGTTGCGAGGCCCCGCTATTATCGTCCGATTCCTTCGTTTTTAAAAGCAATTCCATAATAGACATTCCCTCCACCCGGACATAATGATTCATATATTCAACTATTTGTTCCTCAAGAAGGTCCTCGTTAGTAAGTGCGTAGCATGACATATCCGCGCAAGT
>CAZHBR010000214.1:0-2735 GCA_964530755.1 uncultured Oscillospiraceae bacterium
TTAATAAATCCCACGGAGCCGCTTATGCGGTGCTGGCTTATCAAACGGCCTATTTAAAGGCCCATTATCCCTTGGAATTTATGGCCGCCCTCATGGGAAGCGTTATGGACGATTCAGCGCAGATAGCAAAGTATATCCGCAATTGCGAAGAAATGAGTGTCAAAACACTACCTCCTGATGTGCTGGAAAGCGAAAAGAAGTTTTCGGTAAAAGACGGCTGCATACGTTTCGGACTTATGGCGGTAAAAAACGTGGGAGAAGGGGTTGTCGATGCGATATTGAAGATGAGAAGGGAAAAGGCAAGGCCGGCGGACATATTCCGTTTCATTCACGGGCTGGATATAAAAGAGGTCAACAAGAAAGCCATAGAAAGCCTGATCAAAGCAGGAGCCTTTGATAGCTTAAACGAAAACAGGGCAAAGCATATGGCGGTCTACGAAGGCCTTGTGGAATCCGCCCAAAGCGATTCGAGAAAAACCATAGAGGGCCAGCTGTCGATGTTCGGTGAGAACAGCGATATAATGAGCGGCGGTGACTGCGGGGGCAGGCTGCCTGATGTGACCGATTTTCCCGAGAACATAAAAATTGCAATGGAAAAGGAAATGCTTGGGGTGTATATAAGCGGTCACCCGCTTGATGATTACAAAGAGCAGATGAAACATATCTCCACTGTCACTACAGAGGAGATAACCCACGGGGATGAGGGGGAAAGTCCCGTAAAGGACGGGATGCATGTAACCCTTGCAGGTATGATCACTCATGTTAAAACCTTAGTGACAAAGAAGAATAATCGAATGGCCTTCGTGCAGTTTGAAGATCTATGCGGAACTGTAGAGGTCATAGTGTTCCCAAACATTTTCGAGCGCTATAAGGATATGATAGGGGAAGACCGTGTAGTTGTCATAAAAGGTACTGTCAACTGTAAGGAAGAAGAGGTGCCAAAGGTGCTTGCGGACAGGATATCCGAAATGGAGGGATATAGCGAATTAATCCTGGGAGGTTCGGTGAAGATCAGGATACCTGACAGTATGGATGAAGAAAAGGCTTTAGAGGATATCAAATCCATTATGCTCAGTTATCCCGGCGATACTCCTGTTTTGATTTACATAGCTGCGTTAAAAAAGAGTCTTAAGGCGGGTACGGAGCTGTGGGTGAATCCGGTACCGGAATTCTTTTTTGCTTTGGAAAAGCGACTTGGAAAGGAAAATATAAAATGATCGGCAAGATAAGGACTATCGGTGTACTGACAAGCGGCGGAGATTCACCGGGAATGAACGCGGCGATTAGATCTGTAGTTCGCAGCGCTATATATGGCGGCATAAAGGTGTATGGCATTGAACGCGGCTATGAAGGGCTGCTTAACGGAGATTTAAGGGAGATGAAGCTCTCATCCGTATCGGATATAATACAAAGGGGGGGAACTGTTCTAAGAACAGCAAGAAGCGAAGCATTTTCGACGGCCGGCGGGTTAAGACGCATGCTTGATATGCTTGACAATTTTGAAATTGAGGGCTTGGTGGTCATAGGAGGCGACGGTACTCTTAAGGGCGCCCTTGAGCTTTCCAGAATGGGGATTACCGTCATGGGTATTCCGGGTACCATCGACAACGATTTGGGATATACGGACTTTACTATAGGCTTTGACACAGCCGTTAACACCGTGCTTTCCGCCATAGGAAATATAAGGGATACTTCTTCTTCACATGGAAGGAGCACCGTAGTGGAGGTCATGGGAAGAAATTGCGGAGATATAGCCCTTTATGCGGGACTTGGAGGCGGGGCGGAGCACATACTTATTCCCGGCGCTGATGCAGATATAAATGCGATTTGCAGGAAGATAATAGAGGGTAAAAACAGAGGTAAGCTGCACAGCATCATAGTAGTTGCAGAGGGGGCCGATGTTTCCTCCAATGCCCTTGCGGATTCCATAAGTAGGCGTACGGGGTTTGAGACCAAAGTCGTAGTATTGGGTTACATTCAAAGGGGAGGCTCTCCTACGGCAAGGGATAGGATTCTTGCAAGTAAAATGGGATATAAGGCAGTGGAACTTTTAAAGGCCGACAGTCAAAGCAGAGCTGTCGGCATCAAAGGTTCAGATATAGTGGATTATGATTTGTCAGATGCTCTGTCCATGGAAAAATCTTTGGACGAAGCGATGATGAGGCTTGCTGACATATTGTCTAAATAGTAATTATGCTGGGATGACGATAACCTCCGCCTGTTTTTTTACGCGGGCAGTCAGCTTTTGGATCAGATTGTTTTCGTCCATGGTTTCTCCCGACTGACCCAGAATAATATGGGTTATCTTATATTTTTTCACCATGTCTACAAGGGTATCCAATACGTGGTTTGAGCGTACAACGGTCAGTTGTGCTCCATACTCCATCGCTTTTTCGTACAAATATTCCAGGGCTTCCCCTTCTTTGGAATTTCCAAGGAACTTAAACTGATAGTGGGCCACGTGGATGATGAAGAGTTCGCCTTTTTCCTCACCGATGTATTCGTGCCCGTGCCGAATTAAACGATCGCATGTTTTTTGTTGTGTAACGCACACCATAACATTTTTAGCCACATTCAATCTCCTTAATGCAAGGTTGGATGCATGTTTTTACTGTTTAATTATATACCATATACATCTCTTTTACAATTTAAACCTGGCTCTTGCATGAAAGAATTAAAGGCCTGCGCTTTGTGCAGGCGCTAAAGATGCTGAATAGTTAAAATATCGGCAATGG
>CAZHBR010000215.1:0-2707 GCA_964530755.1 uncultured Oscillospiraceae bacterium
GGGGTGGGGGAAAAATTAATTTCCGAAGTGTGGGAAATTATACTTGCCAAACACACTACGATTCCTGCAAAAGGGGCGCTTATTCTTTTTTAATCGAAAAAACTCCAATTCCACTTAAAATCAAGCTAAATTAATGCCGGTCTCATTAATTTTGAGGTGGTTTTGGCAGCAATCGTAAAATAATACCCCATCTTCTATCAAGTTTTGGGGCATTATTTTTCACTCCAAATAGAAAGCACCCCACGTACAAGCTAAAGTCTTAAAATTCAGATTAACATTACAATTTTGATTGACAACGGGAGCGGCACATTTACTGAACCGAGGGTCAATCTCTAATTTCCTTAAAGGGGCGTATAAAGGCGGCAACCGCAGCAACATAGATGAAGATACTAACCAAAGGAAGGTCATACGGTACAGTTCACGGTGCTTACAAACGTCAAAAATGGATATCATGATATTGAAAATCAAGGTATCCATTTTTCATTATGGATACCTATTAAACGGGCAGCGTTTTTTGATTCGGCAGCTTGTGGTGACCTTTTCTTATCAGCCTCCCTATATACTTTTTTAAAGCGGTTTTCCCATATAATCTATTTCGATAAAGGCTTGCCAAATATATCAGCATGGATATATGATTATGGAAGATAACTTAATTCTTACTTTAGATCTGGCACATTGAAATTTTATTTTATCTGAAATGAGGAAAAATTGTCAAGCTTTGGAAAATTTAAAACTCACGGCAAAGGATATTCAGAATATCGGGCCGCGGCAGGCGAAGACGATTATAATATCGGCTGCAGTAATCCGCTGTCTGGTAGCTGTACTTGTCGCTTTGATAATTTACCAGATCTTAAAGGTAATACATTGATTTTTTTATGAATTCACTGAAATAATTAGAAAGGATTCACAATGGACTGATTATGGAGGAATTATCTGATAACAGAAAAGCCATCATACTGCTTCATGAAATATATGGCATCAACGAATTCATTAAAAACACGTGCAAAGCATATCGCTTGAAAGGATTTGACGTATACTGCCCTGATATGTTAAGGGGTATGCAGTTCGATTATTCGAAGATTCACAAGGCATATGAATATTTCTTTACTAAAATAGGCTTTGATGTTTATAAAGAGATAGATGCATTGATTGATGCACTGGCGGAAAAATACTGTAAAGTTTATATTTTAGGTTTCAGCATCGGGGCGACTATAGCCTTCAGATGCTGTGAAAACGATCATTTAGATGGCATCATCTGCTGTTACGGATCCCGCATTAGAGATTATCTGGACATGAAGCCGTCATGCCCTGCGCTTTTATTGCTTGCCGAAGAGGATTCTTTTGATGTGGGTATAATTATCGATCATTTAAAAGCCGTACAGGGAATGAGTATTTATCGTTTGCAGGCCGATCACGGTTTTATGGATGCATTTTCTGAACATTATAACGAGACGCAAAGCAGGATTGCAAACGGACTTATTGAAATATTTTTTAAGAAGTTAGATGATGAATGCCAGTATTAAACTATAAACAATCAGTGTTGAAAATATGGAAAAATCAATCAGATACTATGAGGAGGCTACCGGCCTCAAGGCAGACAGCACATATGCTTTCGGCTCAGGTGCTAATGCTCGGAATAGGGGACGCTATGGTGAAATTTGTAAGCGCACCTTCATATGAGACAGGTTTTTACTTTGCAGAAACATATGATACCTTAAATAGTTTAAGAATAAATGTTGACAAATGTAATTATAATAATATAATTAGATAGATTAACTAAATAGTGAAAGGAGGCATTGAGTGGAGACCTTTGAAAGGCAATTGAATTCACTTTTAATGGAAACATTTAGGGACATTTTAAAGGTTGAAGAACTCATTTTACAGCGCAGCGATCCAAACCTTTCCATAAATGAGGTTCATCTGATCGAGTCAGTGAGAAACGGCAAGGACAAATCCCGTGCGATAAGTGAAATCGCATCCGACCTGAGATTATCTGTGCCTTCGGTCACCGTCGCTGTTAATAAACTGGTTAAAAAGGGTTATTTAATAAAGGAAAGGGATCCGGAAGATGGCCGATCTGTTCGGGTTCTGTTGACTCGTGAAGGTGAAAAAATCTATAGGCTGCATTGGTATTTTCATTTAAAACTTGTAAGGCAGGCCTCTGAGGATCTTGGTGAACAGGAAAAAGAGGCCCTGTTGATAGGCATTAAAAACCTGGACACTTTCTTTAAGAATAAGATTGCTAAATATGGAGGATTGAATGAGTTTTCAAATCGTTGGAACCGGAAGAGCCCATCCCGTTCACGTACTGACAAATGAAATGCTGTCATCGATGGTGGATACAACTGATGAATGGATACTTTCAAGAACGGGAATCAGTACAAGATATGTGAGCACCCACGAAACGATGCTTGACCTTTCAAAAGAAGCGTCACAAAAAGCTTTAATGAGTGCAGACACAGATGCAAAGAACCTGGACCTTATAATATGTTCAACTATAAAAAGCGATTATGCCAGTCCTTCATTGGCTTGCATGGTACAAAAGGAAATTGGTGCGAATTGTCCCGCGTACGATATTAATGCCGCATGCAGCGGTTTTATCTACGCTTTGGATAATGCCGATTCATATTTTTTAACCGATAAGGCTGAAACGATACTGGTTGTAGGCGCAGAAATGATGACCCGGCATCTGGACTGGACCGACAGG
>CAZHBR010000216.1:0-1388 GCA_964530755.1 uncultured Oscillospiraceae bacterium
TCCCCGTTATGACGCCGGGACGCAGGAATCCTATGATGGATATCGGAAGCCTCAACGATTCCCCGTACCGGGCACATACAAAATCGGCAATGGTGACCGCCCCCGTTTTTCTGCCGAAGTAGTTAAGACGCCTTGCAAAGGCTATAACGGATACAGCACATCCGATTACGATAAATATGGAGGTCCATCTTCCGGAAATTCCATCCGTATATCCCAGACTCACGTATCCTGCCATGCTGGAGCCTCCGACAAAGCCCCCAAGGTACGCAGAAGCCAAAAGCCAGAATGGAGCCTTTCTGCCTGCCAGCATAAAATCTTCAGATGAGACAACGAGTTTTTTAAACCAAATACCTATTAAAACAAAAGTGACTGCCAATATCGTAGTGGTAATAATTGAATATGCAATAACACCCATCCCTTATCGTCCTTTCGAAATTATTCCACTTAATTTATCGGCATCAAAATCCTTTCTTACAAAGGCTGCAGACATTAAAACGCCTGAAGCCTTCATGCTCTTTTACTACTTTGTATCAATTTTACTGTATAGCTTTCGCACTTTAAGTATATTTCTGTATTCTCCTCATAGCGGAAGACTGACTGATTTTTAATGCATCTGCAATTTTATAGCTACTTTTATATTTATCCTTTGCCTGCGAAATCAATTGGCGCTCAACCTCCTCTACTGCATCCTTCAAAGGTGCAATGCGGTTCACGGTAACGATTTTTTCATCAGGATTCGCCGTTACTGATAAAAGTGCAGAGGGCAGATCGCCCAACTCAATCAGACCCTTATTATCGGTGACGACCATGCGCTCGACAAGGTTTCTAAGCTCTCTGATATTGCCCGGCCAGGGGTAATTTTCCATAACGTCCAGGGCTTCCTTGCTTATAAGCACCCCCGTCTTGTAAAGATCGCAAAACTCGCGAAGAAAATGCTCCACTAAAAGAGTTATATCCTCTCTTCTTTCCCTAAGGGAAGGCAGATTTATCGGTACCACGTTTAACCTGTAATACAGCTCGCTCCTGAATTTATTTCTTTTCACCAAATTAGCAAGGTCGCTGTTGGTGGCGGCTATTATTCTCACATCTATCGAAATAGGGTCAAATCCCCCTACCCTGATTATCTCGCGATTTTGTAGCACATTTAACAGCTTCGCCTGGATGTGAAGGGACATGTCCCCTATTTCATCCAAAAATAGTGTTCCATTATTGGCCAATTCTATTAAACCGTATTTGCCTCCGGGTCGCGCCCCTGTAAAAGCACCCGACGCATATCCAAACAGTTCCGCTTCAATTAAGCTTTCAGGGATAGCGGCGCAGTTTATCTCAACAAATCGGCCTTTACGATGTCCGCTGTGTTCATGGATATACTTGGCAAGCATGCTTTT
>CAZHBR010000216.1:1404-2676 GCA_964530755.1 uncultured Oscillospiraceae bacterium
CAGGATATTTGAATCGGATGGCGCTACCTGCAATGCCAAATCCTTAATGGACTGCATCGCCTGGCTTTGTGTAATCACTCTTAAAGTAGAATCGTTATTGGATATTTTCGCCGCCTCTTCTTTATAGTATTTATTTAAAAGCTGCAATTCATCTATGGATCTGGAATTACTTACCACGTAGTGCACCTCTCCATCCTCATCCAGAATCGGTGTAATGGTGCTGATCATATCGCCTTCCGCTACCCTTTGAAGAACTGTTATCTGCCGCTTTTCCCTTATTGCAACGGAGGTCATCGATGGACGATATACCCCCAGCTTTTCCATATCATGCACTGTCTTTCCTTCTATGAATTTTCTTTCTACATTACAATGCTTTTCAAATGCCCTGTTGACCCAAAGAATGTTTCCATGCCCATCCGAAACATGAAAATTATCCGCACAGTTATCCAGTGCCATGTTCAGCATTTCGTTTTCTTTTTTCAACATGCGAATTTTTTCATAGATTAATTCCTGAGTGCTCCCTTTTTCCAAATCTGTTCCTACATCCAAAATATCTGCTATCTCATTTAAAAAATCTTCACATTCTTCCATAAGAACACCTCCATGCTGTTTTTATTTAATAATATCACATTTTCTTCGTTTACCCAATCGTACACGCATTCACACATATTTCCGAAATATTATTTTCATAATGGGCTCATAATTTGATACAATGTATGAAGAAAATATCGCTTGCGAATTAAACATTGTGAATCAGCACCGTCAGAAAGGAGCCTTTAAATGAAAAGAAAAGTTGTTTTTATGTTCATCAGCGACGCAATTACAAAGCCGCAGAGAAATGAAATGGATTTGGGACAGGGACTCATGATCACCGTAGGAGTAAACAGCTATGAAATGGCTTGCCAGGAAGCTGTGAAGCTGGCCTTGGAGGGCGCCGTTCTCATCGACCTGTGCGGTGGCTTTGGCACTATCGGGCACGCCATGGTAGCAAAGGCAGTAGAAAGAAAGGTCCAAATAGGCATCGTCAGATATGATAATCATCCGGGTTATGACTTTACATCCGGAGACAGTAGATGGCTCTAAACATTGAAGCCCACAAGACAGCAATAATTGCCTTGTGGGCTTCAATAAATCAGCTGTTTTGGGCAGTGCCATTACATGCAGGCTTTAATTGCCTCTTCATAAATCCTTAGCCCTTCATCCAGCTGTTCGTCTGTTATACAAAGCGGGGAAAGGAAGCGAATTACATTTCCGTGCGTTCCCGCATTTTCA
>CAZHBR010000217.1:0-2655 GCA_964530755.1 uncultured Oscillospiraceae bacterium
GGAACATGTTGAGGTGCAGGAATGCCGTGGCAGAGACCTGGTAACCGGACTGCCCAAATCAATTGAAATTACGTCCAAGCAGATGATGGAGGCCCTAGAGGAACCCCTTCAAATTATATGCGAGACAGTTCATGGTGTTTTGGAGCGTACACCGCCGGAGCTTGCCGCCGATATAAGCAACAGCAACATCATTCTTACCGGGGGGGGAGCATTGTTGCACGGCATAGATCGAAGAATATCTGAAAGGGTAGGTATACCGGTTATCATCGCAGATGATCCTAAATCCTGTGTGGCAATAGGAACGGGGAAGGCGATGTATTCACTGGACATGCTGGAGCAGAATCGCCTCAACAGAAGAAAAAGCTTCATATAGTTAATTGCCAAGTCGAGGGACGTTGTTCCACAAAGAACAGCGTCTTTTTGGTATGACGGGCATGCCGTCAATCTGTAAAAGTCCATAAGTGGCGTGGTTGCCGGCGGGCCCCAAAGCCAATTGCAACTAAGGCAGGCATGGCGGATAAGCCGACCAAAAGAAATACTGGGGAATTACGGAAACTGGAGTACTCGAGTGAATGGTGAAAAAGTCTAGCAGACCATTATCAGGGCGCTGCCAAAACCACATGTCTACGCAAAGTTTCAAAAGAAATCTCAGCAAAGGAAGGACTCATCAGTTGTGCTTATTGCTATTTGAATCATATGGGATTTCGGGCGAGAAGCGTTTTTAATTAAATTATAGAAACTTGTTGCATAAATATACGGAAGGGTGTATAATTATGAAATGTTAATAAAAACAAAGGTTTTCCTTGATGAAGGAGAAAATATCGTAAAGAGAGGTATGAAAATGGCCATCAGCTTAAAAGGGAGAAGCCTTCTCACTTTAATGGATTTTACTCCGACGGAGATACGCTATCTGTTAGATCTGGCAAAAGATCTGAAGGCAAAAAAGCGATCCGGCAACGGCAGTCAAATGTTAAAAGGTAAAAACGTCGCTTTGATTTTCGATAAGGCATCTACGAGGACGAGATGTGCCTTTGAAGTAGCCTGTCTGGAGGAGGGTGCTCACGTCACTTTTTTGGATCCTCCAAATACACAGATGATCAAAAAGGAATCTCTTGAGGACACCGCAAAGGTCCTTGGGAGGTTTTACGATGGAATAGAATACAGGGGCTATGAGCAAAAAGTAGTTGAAACCCTTTCAAAATATTCGGGAATTCCTGTTTGGAACGGATTGACGGATGTTGATCATCCAACTCAGATTTTAGCCGATCTGTTAACGATAGAAGAGCATTGCGCAAAGCCATTAAATAAGGTAAAGGTCATATTTTGCGGTGATATCAGAAATAATATGAGCTATGCATGGATGTATGGATGCGCTAAGATGGGTATGCACTACGTAGCATACGGCCCAAAAGAGCTTCAGGTTGATGAAGAGGTGCTGACCACCGCAAAAGCTATTGCAGAAGACACCGGCGGCAGCATAGAGATAAGCCATGACCCTGATTGTATTTCGGGTGCAGATGTTATATACACGGACGTATGGGCATCGATGGGAGAAGAAAATATGATACCGGACAAGGTGAAAATGCTTGCACCTTACAGGGTCTCCATGGAGATGCTGGAGGGTACAGGAAATCCGGACGTGATCTTCATGCACTGTCTTCCCGCTTTTCATGACTTTGAAACTATAATGGCAAAGGAATGGATGGAAAAAGGCATCGATATACGTGAGGTCACAGATGAAGTGTTTCGCAGTCGTCATTCTGTAGTGTTTGATGAAGCGGAAAATCGCATGCATACGATTAAAGCGATAGTTGTAGCTACTCTTTAGGCTGCATATATTAAAGGTGGGTCATAATTGGATAAACAGCAATCTATGAAGATGGTTATAGCCTTAGGGGGAAATGCTCTTGAGGAAACCGATAAAAGCGGCACCGCCGAACAACAGCTTAAGGTTGTCGGAAAGACGTGCAGTCATATTGTGAAACTGATCGAAGCCGGCTGGCAGATTGCAATCGTACACGGCAATGGTCCACAGGTGGGCAGGATAGCCCAGGCTTTTGAGGAGGCAAATGTTCCTTCAATGCCTTTTGATGCATGCGATGCTATGAGTCAGGGCTATATTGGCTATCACATTCAGCAATCATTAAATAACGCATTGAGGCGTAAAAATATCAATATTCCGGTGGTGACTTTCGTCACCCAGATAGTCGTAGATGAAAACGATGCGGCCTTTTGTCATCCTGCAAAACCCATAGGCTCATTTTATACAGATATCCTGGCCGAAAGGTTGGTAAAAGAGAGGGGTTATGTGATGAAAGAGGATTCGGGTCGAGGTTGGCGGCGGATGATCGCCTCTCCCGTCCCCCACAGGATCATTGAAGCCGAAACAGTAAAAAAGCTTTGGCCCACCGCTGTCGTTGTGACCGCCGGGGGAGGGGGAATTCCGGTTGCTGAGGCCCCTGACGGAAGTATTTCTGGGGTAGAGGCTGTCATCGATAAGGATCTTGCTGCAGAATTGCTCGCTGAAGAATTAGATGCAGATGTCCTTTTAATTCTGACGGAGGTGGAAAAAGCAGCGTTAAATTTCAATGCACCTAAGCAGAAGGATTTATCCTTATTATCTCCGGCAGATGCAAAGAAATATATAAGTGAGGG
>CAZHBR010000218.1:0-388 GCA_964530755.1 uncultured Oscillospiraceae bacterium
CATGACCCCCCTGCCCGATGAGTTGATTCATCGCAAGTGGCTTAATTAGTATATCGCTTTCGCCTTACAAAGTCAACCGATTATCGCTTTTGTTAAGCTTTTCTAGCGGTTTTATTCACATTTTTTCCGCTGTGACTTTAAGCGACAGCTTTTTCAGAATAGCATCCAATCGATTAACTGTCAACACCTTTTTAATTAAAATCAAAAAAAACACGAGACTGTAGCCCGTAATACCAATTTGGAAAAATTAAATACCATTATAAATGGATTAAATCCGTTATAGGGATTCCTGCACTTTATCTATAGCAAGAAAAGTGCGTAAGGTTGGATCTTCCGGGTTAAACAGCATATCCACAGGATCTCCCTCTGAAACGATGACCCCCTGGTC
>CAZHBR010000218.1:398-2608 GCA_964530755.1 uncultured Oscillospiraceae bacterium
TCCATAAATATTACCCGGTCGGCAACCTCCTTTGCAAACCCTATCTCATGGGTTACAACTATCATGGTCATGTGCTCGCAGGCAAGCTGCCTCATAACTTGAAGAACTTCGCCTGTAAGCTGAGGATCTAAAGCGGAAGTCGGCTCATCAAACAGCATTATATCAGGCTCCATTGCAAGCGCCCGTGCAATTGCAACCCGCTGCTGCTGGCCGCCTGAAAGCTGGCAGGGATAGGCTTCCCTTTTATCCATGAGTCCAACTTTCTTAAGCAAGCTGTCCGCGATATGCACCGCATCCCCCTTGGGCATTTTCTTGACGATTATCGGCGCCTCAATAAGATTTTCAATAACCGACTTATGCGGAAAAAGATTAAAGCTCTGAAAAACCATACCGATTCGCGCCTTTGTAATGATCCTTCCTCCGTTTGCCTCTTCCAGGCCGTTCATACATCTTAGCAGAGTACTTTTACCGGATCCCGATGCGCCGATTACGGTAATTACTTCACCTTTTTTCGCCGAAAAGTTAATCCCCTTCAGCACCTCTAAAGCGCCAAAATTTTTACGAAGGTTTTCTACTTTGATTATTTCCATCAGATGTCCTTTAATTTGAATAGTAGGAATACCTTTTTTCAAGCGCCCGAAATATGCGGATAATGATAAATGTAAAAGCTAAATATATGAGCGCCGCAACCAGATATGCCGTTACATTAAAATCCCTTGATACTGTAACCTTGGCATTTCTCAGTATCTCGGGAATGGAAA
The DNA here is from genome assembly GCA_964530755.1 of uncultured Oscillospiraceae bacterium. Lineage (GTDB taxonomy): Bacteria > Bacillota > Clostridia > Peptostreptococcales > Anaerovoracaceae > CAYRNC01. The sequence continues at coordinate 1,160 of CAZHBR010000218.1, forward strand.
GCGCCGCACAAAGAGCGGTATCCTTAATCAGATTTATGGCCTCGTTTCCCATAGGCGGCAGCACTACCTTAGTGGCCTGAGGCAGGATAATTCTGCGCATGGTCTGAGTATAATTCATTCCCAAGGCCTTTGCCGCTTCATACTGTCCCGAACCGATAGACTGAATTCCGGCACGAAATATTTCAGTAAAGTAGGCAGCGTAGTTTATAACAAATGTTACATATGCAGCCGCCATCCGATCCAATTCTATTCCTAAGGCCGGAAGACCAAAATAGGCAAAGAATAGCTGAAGCAATAAAGGCGTTCCTCGGAAAACCCAGGTATATACCCATAACAGACCTTGCAGCGGCTTAAAGCGCGACAATTTCCCCAGGGCACATAATATGCCCAGGGGAATTGAAAGCGTTATAGTGACTAAATATACTTTCAAGGAGACTCCTGCCCCCTGAAAAATAAAACCGGCTATCGAACCGATATATTCAATATCCATTAATTATCTTCCCATATTAATAATCTGCTCTTGGCTCAGTTTTTCCACATCGCGAATAACAACATTTGTGCCAAACCATTCATTTGTAATAGCTTCGACAGTGCCATCCTGCTGAAGTTCATCCAATGCATTATCAATCGCTTCTCTTAATGCAATGCTCCCTTTAGCACAACCGATGCCCATATATTCTGTACCCAGCGCCTCATCCAGGATACGAATTGTTCCCGGTTCCTGGGCGGCAACATATTCGATCAACACCTTGTCCACAGCTACCGCATCAATGCGGCTACTTTTTGTAAGATCAAGCAAAGCATCCTGGTAATCGTCATATTCGAAAGCATCTCCAAGAGAATCATTAAATTCGCTATCACCCTTTACAGCCACATCGGCAGAGCTTTCAACCTGATATCCTAAAATTTTACCCGCCAGGTCATCCTTTGTCATTATAGACGAATCAGCGCGCACTGCCAACATGATTTCATTATTTAGATATGGCTTTGTAAATTCCACTTCCTGATCCCTTAAAGAGGTAATAGTAAAGCCGTTCCAGATAACGTCGATCCCGCCATTATTCAATTCCATCTCTTTGGTATCCCAATTAATGGCCTTAATTTCAAGCTCAACACCGAGTTTTTCTGCAACCGCCTGTGCGAGATCTATATCAAAACCGACAATATTACCAGCCTTATCCCTAAATCCCATGGGCGGGAAGCCGTCATCGCAACCTAAGACAAGCACTCCTTTATCCTGTATGTTCACAAGAGACAAATCCTGGTCCGTTTCGCCTCCAATGTCGCTTGGGTCCTCGGATTGTTCGCCGCAACCTATAGCAAATGCACCAATCAATAAAGTTAGCACCAACAATATACCGATTTTCTTTTTCATTTAACTCTCCTCCTGTTTCATCTTAACGTTAAAGGATTATTCCATAACCCTTTTACAGAAATCAACATACTGAT
>CAZHBR010000219.1:0-2599 GCA_964530755.1 uncultured Oscillospiraceae bacterium
ATTATTATAAGGCGGGCTTTGTAGTTGCCGGAATGTTCGATGTAAATCCCAAGCTCATTGGGATAAGTATAAACGGGATCGAAATTCAGGATTATGAAAAGCTGGATGATTTTTTGAAGGAGAACAACGTAGACATAGGTATTATCTGCACTACTAAAACGAGCGCACAAAATGTTGCCGATAAGCTTTGCGAAGGAAAGGTAAAGGGCATCTGGAATTTTGCACCGATGGATATCGAAATCACCGGAGATACCATATTGGAAAATGTCCATTTAAGCGACAGCTTAAATACGCTGGCATACTATATCAGCCGCAAGGAGCAATAGACAATCCTGCGATAAAAAGAAAAATAACCGTTTCTAAGGGAACGGTTATTCATCCTTCCTATGTATTATGATTCTACCGGGGCATCCACGGGACATACATCGGCGCAGGCGCCACAGTCGATGCATTTATCAGGATCGATGACATAGATGGGGTCCCCCTCGGAAATCGCTTCTGTAGGGCACTCCGGAGCACATGCACCGCAAGCAATGCAAGAATCATTGATAACGTAAGCCATGATGAAATCCTCCTTAAGTATTGTTTCATAAAGCTTTCTATAAGCATGACTATTATAGCAGAACTGATAATACATAACAATACACAATCGTTAGCAAATTATCAATATTTTATCAACAGCGATAATGTTCGATTTTAATCGCAAAGGGTTTAAATATACAGCGAAAGGCTCAATTTTTATGATAATTTATGGGCTTTATGGAAAAAGCGGTACGGGGAAAAGCTATCAGGCTATGAATCTGTGCCGGCAGATGGATATAGAGAGCATCATTGACGATGGTCTTTTTATTCATGGAAATTTAGTGGCGGCGGGAATTTCTGCAAAGAGACAAAAAACGAAAATAGGCGCCGTCAGAACCGCGCTTTTTACAGGCGAAGAACACGCAAACCTGGTTAAGAGAAAAATTAGTGAGGTAAATCCGAAAAGCATACTTGTTCTTGGAACATCGGAAGATATGGTCTTAAAGATCGTGAATCGTTTGCAGCTTCCAAAAATATCCTACATGATTCCTATAGAGGGCATCACCACAGAGAATCAGAGAGAAACCGCAAATAAACAGCGAAAAGAAATGGGAAAGCATGTGATACCGGCTCCTACTTTTCAGATAAAGCGTCAGTTCTCGGGTTATTTTCTTGATCCGCTTAGAATATTTCGCGGAAAGGGCGGGCGTAAGGATTATTCGGAAAAGACCGTCGTTCGACCTACCTACAGTTATTTGGGCGATTACGATCTATCGGACAAGGTGATCTCTGACATCGTCGTTCACCTTGGAAAACAAATTCCGGGCGTGGCTGTTGTATCAAAGGTGTTCACTGTGAACAGCGTTGAGGGGGTCAGAATACGGGTTCTGGTTTTGATGCAATATGGAGTCATGCTCATCGATACTGCGCGAGAATTACAAAAGATGATAGAAAAGCAGGTTGAGAATATGACGGCATTTAACATCATAGGAGTTGATGTGGAAATCCGGGGAGTTCAGTAGGATAAAGCGAGGATTATTTTTAATGTTAGGTCCCATCGTAAATGCAATTTCCATCGTGTTATGCGCCTTATTAGGGCGATTTGCTTTAAAGGGTCTGCCAAACCGGTTTGAAACGATCATAAAAACGGCTATAGGGCTATCCATAATTTATCTTGGCATAGCAGGAGCAATGGATAATGAAAGAGTTATGCTCCTGATTTTTAGCATGGTTATAGGCAGTGCTATAGGGGAGGTCCTAGACATAGATAAGGCTATGAACAATTTAGGCATGTGGACGGAAAAGCGGATAGGAATGAAAGAAGGGAATTTCGCCAAGGGTTTTGTGAGCGCAAGCATTTTATTTTGTACGGGGTCCATGGCCATTGTGGGGGGGTTGAACAGCGGCCTTATGGGTAACCATGAAATGCTGTTTGCCAAATCGATTCTGGACGGGGTAATATCAATTGTTTTTGCATCCTCGATGGGCCTGGGTGTCGCTTTTTCGGCTGTTCCCGTTCTTCTGTATGAGGGGGGCATCGCCTTGGGAGCTAATTTCGTAAAGGAATTGATGACTCCCGAAATAATTTCTGAAATGTCTGCTGTGGGAAGTCTACTAATCGCGGCTATCGGTTTCAACTTTCTCGTTGAGAGGCAGATAAAGGTGGCCAATATGATTCCGGCTATCTTTTTGCCTTGGTTATTTATCGCATTTGAGGCGGCTTTTTTCTAGCCGTGTCGATTAAAACAGCTTTGATCCGTATATAATTAAAAAAAAATGAAAAAACTATTGACAATCTTTGGAGTGTATATTAAATTATTATTGGCACTCATTGATGCCGAGTGCTAACAAAAGGGAGTAAATAATAAAAATAACTAAAAGGAAGGGAGACCTTGGCATGAACATCAAACCATTAGGAGACAGAGTCGTCATTAAACGATTGGAGGCAGAGGAAAAGACTAAAAGCGGGATAGTTCTTCCGAGTCAGGCTAAAGAACAACCCCAGATGGCAGAGGTTGTGGCAGTTGGCCCCGGCGGCGTCGTTGATGGAAAGGACGTTAAAATGGAGGTTAAGGTG
>CAZHBR010000220.1:0-2595 GCA_964530755.1 uncultured Oscillospiraceae bacterium
GCAATAAAGGAAGATTGCAAGATTAAAAAGGCGGAGGAATCGATGGAAATACCCCTTTTGAAAACTACCGACATACTGCAATACCTAGGGGATCATCGAAAAAAGAACCAATTTCTTTGCGGCTTTTCTATGGAAACCGAAGACCTGATAGAGAATTCCCGAAGAAAATTATTTAAAAAACATCTCGACATGATAGCCGCTAACAATTTAAAAGATGAAGGGGCAGGCTTTTCAGTTGATACCAACCGCCTGACCCTGATCACCAAACAGGATATTTCATCCATGCCCCTACTCACAAAACAGGAGGCAGCCCATAAAATACTGGATCGCATCATGGAAATACGTACATCTCGCCACGAAGATTAGTCTCCATCAAGGCCTTGATACGTTCCACATCGTACCCCTTGCTCAACAGATAGTAAAGCTTTGCTACCGCAGCTTCCACAGTCATATCGTAACCGCTTACCGCACCTGCCTTAATAAGGCCGTGACTCGTTTCGTATTCCCCTAATATCGCCGACCCTCTGAGGCATTGTGTACAGACTACGATGATCGTGCCGCTTTTCCTTGCCATTTCAAATATTTTCATAAGGGCGCCTTTGTCCTCGGGTATATTACCTGCTCCAAAGGCTTCAATGACCATACCTTTTAAATCCTTTGTCATTAAGCTTTCAAATATATCGAACTGTATTCCCGGGAATATCTTCAATACTGCAATCCTGTGTTCACCGAACTCCGACAGCTTAACGCCCCGGCCGATTTCCCTGATATTCTTTTGATCCGCTACGATTCGGACCCCCACCTCCGCAAGGTGGGGATAATTAGGCGAATCGAAGGCTATAAGCTCATCAGAGCTGATCTTCGTGGCCCGGTTTCCCCGCAAAAGCTTGTTTCCGAAATAAAGTGAAACCTCCGGAATTTTATAATTAGCCGCGATGAGAAGGCCTGTAATAAAATTATCTCTGCCGTCATTTCTTATCTCGCACATCGGTATCTGGGAACCCGTTAACACAACGGGTTTTGATATTTCTTCGAACATAAAAGACAGCGCCGATGCTGTATAGGCCATTGTATCGGTCCCGTGAAGAATTAAAAACCCTTCATATCTATCGTAATTCTTTTCGATATCCCTTGCCAGTTTAATCCAGTCCTTTACCGAAATATTGGAAGAGTCAAGCAGCGGATCGTATTCGATAAGATCAAACGCAGGTACCTTTGGAGAATTCAGTTCGGGAATATCTGCAAGCACAGATCTGAAAAAGCCTTTTATGGGCGCATACCCGTGCTCGGTTCTTGCCATACCGATGGTTCCGCCAGTATGAATAACACAAACCTTTTTTTGCATGTTAATCCCCTTGACAGTTTAATGGGGGACATCGCTGTCCCCCGTCTCATTTCAATCGCTTAACTTGACCTTTGCCCTGGAGGAACTGTAATTCCAACCGCAGGCATCCAGCTTTTTCACGGCATCCACAACGCAGTCAACAAGAGCCCTAGTCATCTTTTCGCCCTTTTCTGCTGTTCCTTTTGTTGCATCCCCTGTTAGGGCCGCATCGGTTATTTCTGCGAAATCCCATTTTATTTCCACCTTATCGGGGAGTCTGTCGGGAACAACGCAATCCGCCATCTCCTTTTCGCACCATTCGGGGAATAAATAGTATGCGATAGAGGACTCACCTTCTCCCGCATGCCCAAGCCCATCCCAAACCTCGAAGGTTCCGGCGGGCAGAAGCTCCCCAGCGGTGACCCACCATTCGGTGAGTGCCGCAATCCTTGCATCAGGATATTTTTCTTTTATCTTTCTTGAAGCAATTTCTAAAGGTGCTATATTCCCATCGTGGCCGTTCATTAAAAAAATCTTGTTGACCCCATTTCTTAATACCGATTCCATAATGTCATAGATGACCTGGGTCACAGTATCGTAGGAAAGTGTAATCGTAAATGGAAAGGTATCATAATGTCCGCTGTAGCCTACTGTCATCGGAGGCAGCACAAGCATCCCTTCCACCCTGTCAGCTACCATGCACGACAGCTTATAGGAGACTATCGTGTCGGTGCCCTCCGCCAAATGAAGCCCGTGGGCCTCACAGGAGCCCAGTGCAAGAATCGCCTTGTCGTATTTACCCTTTTGCACCTGGTTGGCTGTCAGTTTAAGCAGTTCGTTGTTTGCCATTTGCTTTTCTCCTTTCTAGCATAATCAATCGGCAGGGAGTAAATTACAGAAATACTTCTTTCATAAACACAAATTGACCATCTTCAACCTTGTTAATCGTTACAGATTTAGTCGGAACGTGACTGCCTCCCTCATAGGTTACCGTCCCTGTTACACCCTTCAGGCCCACGGTCTCCGCTATTGCATCCCGGATCGAGGCGGGATCATCGGGATCGGCGGCACGGGAAATAGCATCGGCAATCAGATACATAGTATCATAGCCGAGCCCTGCAAAGGCATTCTCCGGAGCAACTCCGTAAGCCTCCGTGTACGCCTCTATGAAATTCACCATCATCGGATCCTTGTTCTCCAAAGAAGCATGGGTGCCCACGTAGGTGTTATCTGCCTGATTGCCTGCAACCTCGATGAGAAGCGGAGTATCA
>CAZHBR010000221.1:0-2573 GCA_964530755.1 uncultured Oscillospiraceae bacterium
GGCGGTGCTTAGTAAAAAACTTATATTTCTGTCCAAAGTATTGACATAGATCCAGTATACGCAAAGTAGGATTATCATCGTAAATCTAGTTTTATCTGTATAAGCATAAGATCAAACAGCTTTCCATGTAAGGGTAAGTTTGATATAATATTTCCAGGTTTTCGCAAACAGGGTATCCGGAGGATAGTATGGATTGGTTGAGGGGCACATCCAAAGCTATAGCTTTGTTGATTATCAGCTTATTGTTAATGACCGGAATGGCTTCACAAGAAAAAGGCAGATTGCTCCTTACCCAAGAAGAAAAAGCCTTCATAGCCGAAAAAAAAGAATTAAAAGCAGCTTCAATTGACGGGGGGGCTCCTTTGCATTACAGGGATTCAAACGGAGAGATAAAGGGGATCGCTGTACGTGTTCTTGAAGAAATTGCAGAAAGGACAGGGCTTCTTATCAAATACGAGTTATATGATACTATAGAAGAGGCATTTAACAGTGATCCCGACATTTTATTTGGCATAACATCTCAATATTCACTTCCAGGTATGATCCTTTCTCACCCGTATCTTAAGGCCGATGCAATATTGTTTATAAATTCGTCTTTAGATCCTAACGATTTGTCGGATAGGAAATATGCAGGAATTAAAGGCGGTGCATTGCCTAAGGGAATTAAAGAGAAGAATGCATTGTATTTTGATTCAAGAGAAGAGACTTTGGATGCGGTTGAAAAGGGAAAGGCCGACTATGGCTATGGAAACGTGTATTCCGTAGCATTTTATATGCTTCAAAACGGATATAAAAATATACTTTCAATACCTAAAGGTATAGAGGAGAGGGAATACTGTATAGGCCTGCTAAAAGAGAATCCCATATTACTATCTATCATCAATAGGTCAATCGATACAATTGATGAAAGAAAAATGCAGAATTTGATCTTAGATGTTGCATCCGGAATAGACAGAAAAATCACCCTGGAAATGATTTTGGAGATTTACGGCAAAGAAATCTTCATTGTTGTTTTTTTGTCTTTGGGTGTCTTGCTTGCAAGTGTTATTTATAATGTAAGAGCGAAAAAGAGGCTTCGGATGCAAAATATGAGGCATGAACTTCTATCCCGGATATCCAATGAATATCTGTATGAATACTTCACTTTCAACCATGAATTGAAGCTGTCGGAGAAGCTTATCCGATTGCTGGGCGAAAAGGGAAATCTCGATGAGGCTATCAGCATATTTGAAAAAACACTGCTTCATACAAACCTGAAAGAGGGGGGCCATATTATCAGATTGCCTCTAGCCGATGGCAGCGTAGGGGTCTTCAAGTCAGTAGGCTCCGGTATTTATGATGGTAAGGGTAAGCTTTATTCAATAATCGGCAAGCTGACGGACGTCAGCAAAGAGGCTGCAGAAAAAGAAAAACTGATCAGCAAATCCCAGCTGGACGGATTGACGAATCTATATAATGCCGCTACCGCAGGAGAGCTTATAACCGGAAGAATGAATTCTAAGCCGGAAGACGAAAACGATGCCTTCATACTGGTAGATTGCGACAGGCTCAAGGAAACTAATGACGAATTCGGACATCTTGCAGGTAACAGGGTATTGAAGAATATAGGCAACGGGCTGAGGCTGGCGTTTAGAAAAACAGATATAATCGGCCGTATTGGCGGGGATGAATTTTGTGTATACGTGAAGAACATTCCATCTTCTGATTTTGTGATTTCAAGGTGCAGGGACCTAAACGAGATATTCCGCGATATGAACAGCGATGTCGCTTTTTCAGTCAGTATAGGGATTGCCTTTGTCGATAAAAAATGCACGTATGAGGACCTGTTTCAAAAAGCCGACGAAGCGCTTTATAAGGCAAAAAGAAGTGGGGGGGCCTATGTAGCTTTAAATGATGAGGATTATGACCGGGATAAAAAGCCTAAGATGCCATGGCAAAGTGTTTGAAAGGATACAGTGTGAGAAAACGAAGAGCGAAACAAAATCGTACGCTTGTATTAAGCGATGAAGAACGAAGAATAAATTTAGATAAGTGCATAAAATTCGAGGGGCAGGATTTTTCAATTCCGCCCATTGATTCAACTATAATAGGGGACTCCCTTACAGTGCTTGATCATCTTCCAAAGCGGTTTGTCGATCTGTTGATTGTAGACCCCCCCTATAATTTAAGCAAAAATTACAGCACAAGCAGATTTCAAAAGATGAACGATTTCGATTATGAAAAATACACAAGAAGATGGATAGAAGCGTCCTTGCACACGCTTAAAGAGACGTCGTCCGTATATGTTTGCTGTGATTGGCGAACTGGGTTATTTATAGGCAGAATACTGAAGGAATATTTTATCCTGCAAAATCGAATAACCTGGCAGCGCGAAAAAGGAAGGGGCGCCTTGTCAAACTGGAAAAATTCAATGGAGGATATCTGGTTTGCAACTTTTTCTAACGTCTATACTTTTAACGTAGAATCTGTTAAACAAAGGCGCAAGGTGATCGCCCCCTACCGGAAAAATGGCAAACCCAAAGATTGGGAGGAGACAAAGGATGGCCGCTTCAGGGATACCTGCCCATCAAATT
>CAZHBR010000222.1:0-2559 GCA_964530755.1 uncultured Oscillospiraceae bacterium
GCGGGACTTCATATATTAGACATAGTTGATGCCTTCACAAACAACATCGGCATAGTAGGCGGAGGCGTGTTAGAAGTCTTCCTGCTTGGATGGTTCTTCAACACTGAATCTCTGCGTGAAGAGGCGAACAGCTTCTCCAATTTCAGCATAGGAAAATGGTGGACGTATATGCTGAAAATCGTCACGGTGGTTGTCCTGGGTTTCATGATAATTTCCAATACAATCAACTATATAAGAACGGGCTATGAAGGCTATGCCACAGGCGACCTTATAGTCTTTGGCTGGGGAAGCGTCCTGGCTTGCATCATAGTGAGCATAGTGCTTACTGTGCTTAAAGGCAAGGAAGGCTATGCAGACCTGTCCAGGCACAAGGAGGTAGAATAATATGAATACCAGTGCAATCATAATGATGATAATAGGCTGTGGGGGCCTGTGGGGAGGCTGCGCGGCGGCAGTTGCGATTTCAATGAAGCATCGCAATAAAAACAGCGCATAAATATTCCCCCTGCTTTAACTTTCAGCGGCCGGCGTCGAAAGGCGCCGGCCTTTCAGCGCTTAAAATTAATCGTGTAAAAGTGCAAAGTATTACTCAAGTTCACGGTGATATTTACGATAATACTATAGGGAACAACAAAATTTTAGCATCCCTAAGGAGCGCATATGGAACTAACAACGCTTTTAGGAATAACCGTAGGTGTCCTCTCGATAGTCGCGGCTATGATATTCAAGCATATCAGTTTTTCTGTCTTTATTAATCCTGCCGCCCTTGTAATAATATTCGTAGGAACTGCGGCCGCCGTATTAAACGCTTATCCGGGGGAAAGCCTTAGAAAGATCGGCTCTTTGTTCAAAATCATTTTTACAAAACAGAGGATGATCACCGAGCTTGAGATTATTCAACTGATGATAGATCTGTCTGCGATAGCAAAAAAAGAAGGCCTGCTGGCCCTGGAAAAGAAAGTTGACGAAATCGAAGATCCCTTCATAAAAAAAGCGATCCGCATGGTTGCTGATGGAACGGAAAGAGATGTTATAGAAGAAATTCTTGAAGCTGAAATAACGGCTATGGAGAAAAGGCATGAAACGAATGCAGGCATATTTGCCTCTGCGGGCCTGTATGCTCCGACCCTGGGTGTTTTGGGGGCGGTTTTTGGTTTGATAGCTGCAATGTCATATATCGATGATACGGAGTACATGGCGCAGGCCATTGCAGCCGCATTTATAGCCACAATCCTCGGCATATTCACAGGATATGTACTTTGGAGTCCCTTTTCGAAAAAATTAAAAATCAAGAGTCAACAGGAAATTATGTTGAAATGCATGGTCATTGAAGGGGTCCAGTCGATCCAAAAGGGAGATCCTCCCTTCATGCTTAAGGAGAAGCTCTTAGCGTCGCTTCCCACATCAAAACAGCAAATAATTATCGAGACCCTGGAGGAGAAGCAAGAATAGGCGAAAAGCATGTCAAAAAGAAAACATATCAAAAGTGAAGAAGAAAACGGAGAGTCATGGTTGCTGCCTTATTCGGATTTAATGACCCTTTTGTTGGCCATTTTCATCGTTCTTTTTGCCGTAAGTCAAATAGACGTTCAAAAAGCCCAAAGCATGTCCGAAGAGTTTCGTCAATCCATGATGACCCAAGGCCATATACAGCAGCTAAATGAAGAAAGAATAAAGGAGCTGATCCTTGATGAAGCCTCAACAGAGCTGTACCGGCTTGAAGAGTTAAAAGCCAGGCTGGATGCAAAGCTGGAGGAAGAAAATCTATCTGATTTTGTCAGCACCTACATAGACAAGCGGGGACTGGTCATAAGCCTGAGCAATGCAATCCTGTTCGATTCAGGAAGCGCGGTGATAAAGCGCGAATACGAAAAAGCCATGCTGGGCATTGCGGGAATAATTAACACCATAGATAACTATATCCGGATCGAGGGGCATACGGATGATGTTCCGATGAACTCGGATATTTACCCCTCAAACTGGGAATTATCCAGCGCAAGGGCCATAAGCGTGGTGAGGCTCTTTATAAATAAAACAGGCGCTCTGCCCGACAAGTTTTTAGCGGTTGGATACGGGGAATACAGGCCGATTGCAGATAATGCGACAGGAAAAGGCCGTGCAAAGAACAGACGAATCGACATCATAGTTTTAAGCGAAACAAACGGCGATCAGCAGGGATGAGCGACAATGATCCCGGAGCCCGAGGGGCATAACTCTATAAAGCAAAAGCGGTCTGTTAATACCAAAGGGGCGGATGTTGAAGCTACACCCGCCCTTTGGCATTTGAAAATCCCTTAATCTAAATCAGCAACCGCCGCTATCCCCCCTTTTTCAGGCTCGATCTTTTTTGATATGACAAATAAAATAACCGTTATAAACGCAGCTACTACCGTAGCAACTCTAATCCACAGCATCAATGTACCTAAAAAGCCCTCTATACCGTACAGCTCTGCATACCATTCATCGCCCCATTCTCCCTCAAACCAAGGCAAAAAGAAACAGCCGATAAAGCCCATGACGGTAAGGATACCGAACATTATGCTCATTCTTCCCGTATCC
>CAZHBR010000223.1:0-575 GCA_964530755.1 uncultured Oscillospiraceae bacterium
TGCTATTGCTGAACACAGCAGATGTGAAATCGGTTGAGCCTTTAGTCGACATGCTGTTTGTAATGGTGGCAAAAACTTTGTACCCCAGGGTGTTTGCCGCTTCTGTATATCCGAGATCTCCGTTATTTTCTACTTCGCCTTTTCCGTTGACGATGAGGTGGAACCATGTAGGAGCCAGAATGTCCACACCTCCGTATTTCCTGGAAGGAGCAGATACTGACGCATTGCCTACGTATTGCCATACCATATTTATCTTTTCCTTACCGCGAACATATTTCGTTTTCTTCGGTGCATAGAAGTCAATTTGTGACAGATCGATATCGGAAATTTCAATGTCAGCTTTCATCACATAGCCTGTAGCCTTGTTTTGCGTTTCAATTTTATAATAATTATCCGTTTCGCCTTTTATAAATACCGTTTCCCCTCTGAGCAGGGGAAATGAAATTTCGGAGGCAGGAGAGGCGAGATGACATATGCCTATCGTGCTGTCTTTGCACACTTTGGCCGTTCTCTCCGTACCCGAATATCTGAACAGGCGTATAGAATCCCCCTGGATTGATGAAGAAAGCTTCAGG
>CAZHBR010000223.1:606-2555 GCA_964530755.1 uncultured Oscillospiraceae bacterium
TTCCGTGCTGTTTAAGGGAACATAGAGGCAGCCATCTATTTTTTTCATCGGAATATAGACCTCTCCGCCATAAGTTTTTATAAAATCCGTTGTGTCTTCATCTGCCATTACGATGTTTTGTTTAGACAGATCAATTCTGATCTTCCCGGCCGAAGCATCGATGATCAGCCTGGAAGTGTCCCCGTATGCTTTTGCCACTGAAGCCGGTATGTATATTGTATCATTAATTGTACAGCCGCGTTCGGTCAGCCGCTTTCCTGAAAAATATATGGTTTGTCCGTTCGCATCCCCTGCGCCGAAGGTGGATATGGCCCCGTAAACAGCGCACATCAGTACAAATACGATCAGCGCTGAAATAAGGAATGATCTTTTTCTTAAGCCCGATATCTGTTTCATGTCGATGTCCTTTTCTCCTGCGATTAAGCGACGATACGGTTTCATCTATTCTATTATTGTTTGCTGTCTAATTCAAGTGAAAAATGCCGAGACCGACGCTCCAACTGAAAAAGCAAGGATAAAGCTGCTGATGAAAATTACAGTTGTTATCAGCGGGCCCCACTCTTTAAAAAGGATCATTAAGGATGCGAAGCACGGAACAAAAAGGGTCATGACTATGAGGGTGACAGTGAGTTGGGCATCAGTCATTACACCGCGTGAAAGTATGGAATAGAGGCCGGCTGCGCCCAGATCTTTTTTAATGATAGACAAAACAAAGAGATCGGTTGCTTCTTTTGGTAATTTTAGGAGGCTACAGGTTATCGGAGAAAACATGCGGTATACGTGCACAAATCCGTTTGTGTAGTTCAGTATAGCCATAATAGCTCCGCCAAGTGCAAACGTAAACGCTGCATCCTTGATGAAGTCGCGGGAAATGCGATAGGTTTTTTGAAGTGCTATTTTTATTGAAGGGGTTTTTAATTGGGGCAAATGTCTGTTGGTGCAGCCGGTTTTCCCCGGTAACAGGATATTGAGAAGCAGGCCTGTTATGGCAAAGATCCCGCCTGTTACCGCCAGGTAGATGATCGTGTATTTAATTCCGATTGTGAAGGCTGCAACCATAAGCATGGTTAGCTGTGCCGAGCACGGGACAGCGACGGAAAGAAGTACGGATAAAATCAGTCTTTCTCTTTGGTCTTTTAAGGACTGTACAGAGATCAAAGCAGCTGTTACGCATCCGAACCCGAGCAAAAGGGGGATTGAGGAAGCCCCGGAAAGGCCTAAATATCGAAGTCCGGCTTCACCTGTTCCGGCGATTCGATGAAATATGCATGATTCCTCTAACAATATCATAACGAGATAAAAAGAAGCCACAAGGGGCAGAAGCAATCCAAAAAGATAGGCCGGAACCATCGTGAGGATACCGTATTCTCCAATCAGTATGCAACCAGCCAGGCTGTCTGGATCAAGGAATAAGGGAACGTAACTCATTATCAGATTGTAATACCAGATGCCGAAAAGGATCCCCCGGGTGAATTCCACAACGATGCCTGCTATGAACTTGCCTATAAAAAGAAATATGGCGATAAATAGCAGAAGTACGAGGGGAATCCCGGTAACAGGTCTGGAAAAGGCTTTATCTATTAAGGATATCATTCGGCATTGACCCGCCTCCATCGGTGCTGTTACATTTTACCTTTTAATTTTGGACTTTGATGGTATAATATATATATGTAAATTCACTGAAATAATGAAAGGGAAACCCGCATGGAGAAAGCCTTATTAATAGCAATTCTAATTCTTTTAACTCTTTTTTTTATTGTCATAATGTTCAGGATTAATCGGATTGAAAATGATGATGCCTTCAATATCGCCTCTGATTTACAAAAAAATCTTGATCTTTTAAGAGAGACCATCGAAAAAAGCATAAAGGAATCAAGGCAAGAGACTTTGCAATATGTACAGACCAGTTTTAAAAGTCTAGGGGACATTCTGTCCACATCTCAGAAGCA
>CAZHBR010000224.1:0-2549 GCA_964530755.1 uncultured Oscillospiraceae bacterium
AATAGGCGGCGCACTGATAGGCGGATTCATTGGTGGAGCCGTATCTATAATAGGACACGTGTCTAAAAAGAAATTTCTTGACGAGCTGGGAGACAACATCATTGATTCAACGATACTTACCGGTGAAATTGCCGGAGAAGCGGCAAGCGGTGCCACAGATATGGTAATTGGCAAGTTAAAGAAAAAGCCCTCCTTTGTTCGCAGAGGGAAAAAAAGTGTTAACAATGCGGGTCGAAAGGTTGTAAGAAATCTGGTTACCAATTGTAAAACAATTCTGGACAGCTCCTTGGAAATGCTTGACGGAGTAAAACAAAAGGACAAAAAAAGAATTATCAGCGGAGCCAGAACCCTTTGTAAAATTGCAGCCATAGGAGCAATAACAGTAGGGGCTGTAAAGGCAGGCAGCGCCAATGAGGATAAACCGGACTGATTACGCCATTTCTATTTCCAATAAATCCGAAGCGCTTGAAAGCTTTACCGTTGTGAACATCGAATTAAGCATTCGCCAGTTTTCGGGAAAATAATTCATCAAATTCCAATAGCTTACCCCTGCCAGATTGAATTCTGCAACTAAATTCAGTTTGGCTTTGATGCTTTCTGCATTTTCGAACCAAACCTCATGCTCTCGGCCCAGGCTGTCGAAATAGTGATAAAACGGTGTCTGTGCTAATTCATCGAACTGAATTACAGCCCCGTGCCGTATAGCTCTTTCAACCGCTTCCGTATTTGTAATTTTTTCAGCCGCTGTGCCCATTTCATATGGAAGAGTCCAATCGTAGCCATAGTTGGGAATTCCCATCAATATTTTATAGCGGGGTATCTTGGTTATTCCGAATTCCAAAACTCTTCTGACCTGATTTACAGGTGCCACCGCCATAGGAGGACCAAACATATAGCCCCACTCATACGTCATAAGCAACGTCAGATTTGCCGCCTTACCCATCAGCCCATAATCGTGGGACTCATATAATAAACCGGGCTGCTCTGCATATGTTTTAGGGGCCAGGGCCACAGCGACAACTTTTCCCAAGGGATTTAGCCTTTGCCTCGTACGATTTACA
The DNA here is from genome assembly GCA_964530755.1 of uncultured Oscillospiraceae bacterium. Classification (GTDB taxonomy): domain Bacteria; phylum Bacillota; class Clostridia; order Peptostreptococcales; family Anaerovoracaceae; genus CAYRNC01. Next base: position 1,062 of record CAZHBR010000224.1, read on the forward strand.
AAATCAGCATAGGGAACCCTGTCCTCAGGCAGCAAAAATTCGAAATCAAAATCAATTCCCGCATAGCCCTTTCCCATAACGGTTGTAACGATATTTTCTATTAACCTGTCGGATAAAGCAGGATCGTTGAAAACCCTATGGGCTACAAGATTATCAAATCCCCCTTCCGGCCTCAAGGAGGTCAATACCATAAGAGGCAGGGTTTCGCTGTCTTTTATTGTTTCAAGCAGCTCCGCATCTTCTAACGGAACCAGATCGCCTTCATCTGTTATGCCGTAAGTGAAAATTGAAATAAAGGTTAAATGGGGAAGTGTAGCCGTTAAAACCTCCGGATCGACAAAGGGATAGACATACCCGTTAACTATTATCTCCATAGATGTTAACTCCTTTCCCTTAATTATATGCTGCACTACCCTTTTCAATCATCGCTTTTATATACTCTTTTTAATTGTATCAGGGCTCTTCGGTGCCAGCTTATTACGGTATTGTAATTCAGGCTCAATGCATCGGCGATATCCTTAAAGGTCATCCCGTAGTAGTAGTGCAGCAAAATGATTCTCGAATAATCTTCACGGAGCAAGTCTATGTATATGAGCAGATGGCGCCTGTCTTCATTTTGGAGCAAAATGGCCGCAGAATCGTATTCTGAATTCCCTTCCTCGACCTCCACGCTATATATTTCAGGTTCATGCTTTTTGTAATAATTTAAAAGAATGTTTTTGGAGATTCTCTCTAACGCTTTTTTGACGTTGGAATAGGATTTGATTCTGTCAATTTGCTTCAAGGCGGTTTCCATGGTATCTTGAACAACATCTGCCGCAAGAACGGGATCTTTTGACAGGGCGGTAATATATTTAATGAGATAAGTATACGTTTTCATAATTCTTTCTTCAAAGAAAACAAGATCTTTTTGATTCATTACAAAACCTCTTTAAGAAAACAAAAAAATTATCCGGTCCTGTATCAGTTATTCGATAAAGGCCGGATATACACTGAATGAAATAACACAGAAGAAAGCACACTGCAAAGCAGTGTTCCCAATATCATTGGGATTCCGGTATGTTTGCGCTTTCCGTAAATAACTCTTTGACTGATGTAGCAAGTCCCGCTAAACCGGCAATTTCAGTAGGTATGATAATTTTTGTCGCCCTGCCGTCCGCAGCTTTTGCAAAGGACTCCAGGCTTTTAAGGGCTATGATTTCCCTTGTGGGATCCGATTCCACAAGCATGCGTATTCCGTCGGCCGTGGCCTGCTGAACCGTCCTGATAGCCTCTGCCTGACCTTCTGCAGCCCTGATAGTAGCTTCCTTTTGACCTTCCGCCTCCAGTATTCTGGCCTCCTTTTGCCCCTCGGCAATGAGAATTGCAGATTTTTTCTCCCCTTCTGCCCGAAGGATTGCCTCGCGCCTTTCCCTTTCAGCTCTCATTTGCTTTTCCATAGCGGTCTGTATATCCCTTGGAGGGGTAATGTTTTTAACCTCTACCCGA
>CAZHBR010000225.1:0-2501 GCA_964530755.1 uncultured Oscillospiraceae bacterium
AAGTGTTTCGATAAAGCGTATGAATTAACCTGCTTTCGAATCTTTGTACTTCGGTTTGGAATTCAAGCTTGAATTAATATAACCTAGTATAGGGGATTTACCCCAATAAAAAAACCCCCAAAATATTTCCAGTTGAGGGTTTTCGGTTTTCTGTTCAAATAGACAGGGCCTTTAAAACACGTTCTGTCTTGCTCAAATCTTCAAAAAAGAAATCGGGTTTACAAGCCTTTAAATCATCAGCTTTACCCCAGCCGGTGGCCACAGCCACGCTTTTGATTCCCATCTTTTTTGCACAAAACATATCGTAGGTGCTGTCTCCTATCAAATATATTCCATCTCTGGGAAACAAGGCGCTCCATTGCTCTTCGGCCTGCTTTATACAGCGTTCCGCCGCATGCCATTTTTCACCCGGTTCATCGCCGAAGCCGCCTATTTTAAAGTAGCTCCAAAGTCCTACAGAATTGAGCTTTACCTCTGCACCCGATTTCAGATTGCTCGTTAAAAGTGCATTTACCGCACCGGTATGCTTCCTTATGAAATTAAGAAGGGATACTACCCCCGGCAAAACCCGTTTCTTTTCGTTGTGATTTAAAACATCGGCTAAAACGCTTTTATAATGATTTGCAATTCTGTCAAACTCCTTTGGCCCTATATCAAAAGCCTCCATAATGCTGTGTATTATCATATAATCCATAGCACCTCCGATGACCGCATGCTCAAAAGCTTCGCGGATGCCGTAGAGTTCCGTAAAAGTGCGGTTTAAAGCCTTTCTGCCGTCGCTGCCGCAATGCATAAGGGTACCGTCTATATCCCAGAATATCAACTGTTTTTTGCTCATTAGGATATGATCTCGCACCCCTTTGTCGTATCACCGAGTTCGTCAATATCTGCGCTTACGCTTACCACAAAATCCAGATCATAAAGCTCTGATATTTTTCCGATCCTTATGAAGAACTCTTTAAGGTCAGGTATATTGACATCCTTATGATGCAGCAGCCCATCTATGAAAATGACCTCAATATCATGATCTGAGCTGATGATTCCGTATATAAATCCGGTGTATTCATCGATGTTTGTGATGAATTCATATTCCTCCATACAAACGACTCGAATCCTGTATTTAAGGTCATATGTCAATCTGTGTGTTTTGCTTATAAATACGATGCTGCCATCGCTTTTTTCTACCATATCATTGGCCATCTGGACCATTTTTTTTGTTTTGCCCGATCCTTTGTGGCCTACAAGCAGCTTAACCAACGGAATCGCCCCCTTCACTTCTTTTATCCATTATACACTGAATGCCCAAGCTGTGACAAGGGAAAACGAAACCTAAAATGAACGGGAAGGACATAATCCTCCCCGCGCTTCAATCTGTCTATAGCAGACCGTTTGATTCTAAAAAGTTCGTGGCAACAACCTTTATATCCTCTCCTTCAACGTCTATTTTGAAGTTCAAATCGGTCATGGTGGCATCATCGATAAGGCCCGCCAGCATATTTAATATGTCCTCCAGCTCAGGATGCTTTTCAAGCGTTTCGATGCGAATTATCGGAGAGGCATAATATGGAGGGAAAAAATTCTTATCATCTTCCAGAACTTTCAAATTGTATTTGCGAATAGGACCGTCAGTTGCAAAAACATTTGTTACGTCCATTTCTCCGCTTCCGATCGCCTGATACTTCAGCGATATGTCCATTTTCTTAGGTTCCCCTTTGAATTCCATCCCGTATAGTTCAACAAGGCCGTCATATCCGTCCTGTCTGTCAAAAAATTCGTGATCGCTTCCGAATCTGAGATTCTTCGATACGGCAGCGAGTTCGCTGTACGTATTCACACCGTACTCTTCATACACTTCTTCTGTTATTCCCAGTGCATAGGTATTATTAAGACCTAATGGCTCAAGCCATTTCACGCCGAATTGCTCTTCGAATTCTTTTTTGACTACGAAATATGCTTCATCCGGATCGCTTATCACATCCATGTTTAACTGAGCGGTCAGCCCCGTACCTGTGTACTCGGCATATATATCTATATCTCCGCTTTTTATAGCCTCAAAGCATACAAAAGTACCGCCCATATTTAATTTACGATCAACTTTAAGATCCGTATGATTCTCTATCAGCAAAGCGAACATTTCTCCAAGCACGATATTTTCACCGAAATCCTTTGATCCGATCGTTATCATATCGCTGCCTTTGCATCCGGAAAGAGATAAAGACAATATCATGATAGCGGCTATGACAATTACATACCATTTTCTTCTCGATTTCATTTGTTCTTCCTTTCATTTTAAAAAATAATTTATTTCTTTGCGGCTGCAAGGCGCTTTTCAATATTCGACATGGCCCGATCAAAAATCAATGCCATAAGGACGACCGGGATAGCCCCTTTTAAAATTCGCTCCACGCACAGGCTCTGTATGCCGCGGTATATGGGGTAGCCAAGACCCCCTGCACCGATTAGCACGCCCATTACAGCCACAGAAAGCGAATTAACCATAG
>CAZHBR010000226.1:0-2493 GCA_964530755.1 uncultured Oscillospiraceae bacterium
TATATTTAAACAATAAGAAATAGGGGAATTTAAAGAAATAAGTTGGGGAAAAATAAGGAATAAATTAAGGGAAAATAAGAAATAAATATTAAATTATAAATAATAAGTGCACTTTTGTTTTTTGTTACTTTCAACAATAAAAATATTTTACTTGTGGTTATCTTGCTTTTTGTTAAAATGTATTATAAAATATATTTATGGAAAAATTTGTTCACTTACACGTTCATACGGAATATAGTCTTCTTGATGGTGCCGCAAGGATAAAGAATCTTTTAGCAAGGGCAAAAGAGCTTGGAATGTCCTCCCTGGCCATTACCGATCACGGAGCCCTTTTCGGTGCCGTGGACTTCTATCGTGAAGCAAAAAAGCAGGGAATCCATCCGATAATAGGCTGCGAGGTTTACACTGCGGCAAGGACGATGAAGGATAAGGATCCGGTTTTGGACAAGCACCAGGGTCACCTGGTTCTGCTTGCCAAAAATGAAAAGGGATACGGAAATCTGATGAAGATAGTGTCGGCAGGCTATACGGAAGGTTTTTATTATAAACCGAGGATCGATAAGAATGTGCTCAAAAAGTACAGCGAAGGCCTCATTGCGCTCTCTGCCTGTCTTGCCGGAGAAATACCGGCAAGGCTGCTTGCAAATGATTATGAAGGGGCAAAAAAGGAGGCATTGGAGCTTCTGAATATATTTGGTACAGGCAACTTTTATCTGGAACTGCAAGATCACGGTTTAGAGGAACAAGAACGCATTCTTCCGATGCTGAAAAGGATAAATGCCGAGACGGGCATACCCTTTGCGGCTACCAATGATGTTCATTATGTGAGGCGAGAGGATGCTTCTGCACATGATATATTGCTTTGCATACAGACAGCGAAGAATGTAGATGACGATGACAGGATGAGATTCCCAAACGATCAATTCTATTTGAAATCTCAAGATGAGATGGAAAGACTTTTTTCCGATATCCCCGAGGCCGTTGAAAACACCCAAAAAATAGCGGATGAATGCAGATTCGAATACAGGTTCGGGGAGCTGCACCTCCCCGAATTCAAGGCGCCTGACGGCAAGGATAATAAAACTTATTTAAGAGAGCTTTGTATTTTGGGTATGCATGAAAGATATGAGAATCCTACCGGCGAATTATGGGACCGTTTGGAATACGAGCTGTCCACCATAGAAAGCATGGATTACGTGGAATATTTTCTAATCGTATGGGATTTCATACGTTATGCAAAGAGTCGAGACATCATGGTAGGTCCAGGCAGAGGCTCTGCTGCAGGAAGTCTGGTGGCCTTCTGTCTCAGAATCACCGACATCGACCCGATAAAATACGGACTTATCTTTGAGCGCTTTTTAAATCCGGAGCGTATAAGCATGCCGGATATCGATATAGACTTCTGCTACGAAAGAAGGGGAGAGGTCATCGATTATGTGGTGGAGCGTTACGGTGAGGATAAAGTCGCCCAGATAATCACCTTTGGAACCATGAAAGCCAGATTGGCGATCAGAGATGTAGGCAGGGCGATGAACCTCTCCTATGCCGAGGTGGATGCCATAGCAAAAAAAGTTCCTTCCGATCTCAATATGACATTGGAAAAGGCTTTGGAACTCAACCCCGATTTAAGGGCGGATTACGAAAACGACAAGCGGATAAAGACTTTGCTGGATACAGCCAAGTCCCTTGAAGGGATGCCGCGCCACGCCTCAACCCATGCTGCGGGGGTTGTTATCTCTAAAGAGAGCATAAGCGAATATGTTCCCCTATATTTAGCTGAAAAAGGGGTATCTACCCAATTTACAATGAGCACAATAGAGGAATTGGGACTCCTCAAGATGGACTTTTTAGGCCTGAGAAATCTGACCGTCATCCGCGATGCCCTTATGATGATAAAGGAGAATCACAATCGGGAGATAGATTTTTCCAAAATGGAATATGATGATCCCAAGGTATATGAGCTGATCAGCAGCGGCAATACATTAGGGGTGTTTCAGCTTGAAAGCAGCGGTATGCGTCAGTTCATGAAGAATCTCAAGCCCGATTGCTTTGAGGACATAGTGGCGGGGATATCTCTTTACAGGCCGGGGCCTATGGCATCCATACCTACATACATTGAGAATAAAAAGAATCCCGAAGGCATCACATACGTCGATTCTTCTCTTGCACCTATTTTGAAGGTGAGCTACGGGTGCATGGTGTATCAGGAGCAGGTCATGCAGATAGTAAGGGATCTTGCAGGATACACCTACGGCAGAAGCGATCTGGTCCGCCGTGCCATGGGAAAGAAAAAAAGAGATGTGATGGAAAAGGAAAAAAAATATTTCATCCATGGAAAGGATGGCCCTAATGGAGAAGTGGAGATTAACGGATGCATAAGAAACGGGATACCGAGAAAGGCTGCAGAGGAAATATACAGTCAAATGGTCACATTTGCAGAATATGCATTTAATAAATCCCATGCAGCAGCCTATGCGGTAGTATCCTACCAGA
>CAZHBR010000227.1:0-244 GCA_964530755.1 uncultured Oscillospiraceae bacterium
AAAATCAGAGAACCGGAAGGCAAGGGGGTAGTCTACAAAAGGGTATGCAAAGACGGACCTGTATTTTGGGGAAGTGAGGTGATATTCGATGAGTGACCCCGATCTTTCGGTCAATATAGCTGGTATCGCATGGAAAAATCCGGTTGCGACAGCCTCAGGGACTTTTTCGGTAAGGGACAGTAAGGAATTCTATGATATTGGGAAGTTGGGTGCAATAGTAACGAAGGGGATCTCAGAAGACGCC
>CAZHBR010000227.1:254-2485 GCA_964530755.1 uncultured Oscillospiraceae bacterium
ACAGCCCCCGTATTGCAGAGGTATATGGAGGGATGCTCAATTCGATAGGACTGCAAAATCCGGGTGTGGAGACCTTTATAACGGAGGATCTTCCTTTACTTAAAAGTTATGATTGTCCCTTGATCGTTAATGTGGCGGGAAAAAGCGTAGACGAATATTGCAGGGTTGTCGAAAGATTGTCTGAAACCGATGTTGATATGCTGGAAATCAATATCTCCTGCCCGAATATAAAGGAGGGGGGGATAGGTTTTGGAACCGACGCAAGCATGGCCTTTTCCGTAACAGATGCGATCAGAAAAATCACCAGGAAGCCTTTAATCATAAAGCTTACACCCAATGTTACCGATATTACGGAGATAGCGCGGGCGGCAGAAACCGCTGGTGCGGATGCTCTTTCTTTGATAAATACCCTGCTTGGAATGCGAATCGATGTGCGAAAAGGAAGCACTGTATTGGCATCAGGCATGGGTGGTCTCTCAGGTCCTGCAATTAAGCCTGTAGCGGTGAGAATGGTCTATCAGGTAAGAAGGTGCGTTCAGCTCCCCTTGATAGGTATGGGGGGAATCATGACAGGAGAGGATGCCATGGAATTTCTTATGGCAGGCGCAGATGGGGTAGCTGTTGGTACTGCAGCGCTTTTAGATCCCGGGGCACCTGTTCGCATCATAAATGAATTGGAAAAACTAATGAAGAAATGCGGACATGCTTCCATCGGGGGGCTGAAAAAGTCGTTTTCGGAACAGGAGATGATATGAGTTATAAAAGGGAATTTATAGATTTTATGATCGAGGCGGATGTCTTATCCTTTGGAGATTTCATTACTAAAAGCGGAAGGAGAACCCCTTATTTTATCAATACGGGTAATTACAGAACAGGAAGCCAGATGGGAAGGCTGGGCAGCTTTTATGCAGCCTGCATTACAAAGCATATGAAAACCGGCAGCATCGGCTCCGATATTAAGGCCTTATTCGGCCCTGCCTATAAAGGAATACCCCTTGCCGTATCTGTCGCTATGTCACTTTATCGCGACTATAACATGGATCTGGGTTTTTTCTTTAACAGAAAGGAGATTAAGGATCACGGCGAGGGGGGTTCGCTTGTGGGCTATGAACCAAAAGACGGTGATCGGATTATCATAATCGAAGATGTTATAACGGCGGGAACCGCAATAAGGGAGTGCATACCTGTTTTGAAGGCGGCTGCAGATATAAAAATCGAGGCGCTTGTAATTTCCGTTGATCGAATGGAAAAGGGAAAGGGTGACATAAGCGCCATAAAGGAGTTATATGAGGAGTACGGTATCCCGACCTGCTCAATAGTAAGCATAAAGGATATAATCGATGTGCTTCAAAAAAAGGGCGCAGATCAAAACATAATAAAGCGAATGGAGGCTTATCTGTTATCGTACGGTGTTTTTAATTAAAAACCCCTTCGCTATGGGAAGGAGTTTTTACCTTTCATCTGTTCTTAAGACCATCGATTGTAACTTTTTCTAGAAACAGTACTTTTTCGTATCCGAGGGTCACCTGTTCCTTTGCAAACGTGATGCCCGGTTGAACGAATATGTTATAGTTATCGATTTGATGCTTTATAAAGCTTTCATTTGGTGCCTTATTTGAAATCTTTGCTGAAACTTCAGCATAAGAACCCGTTCAGCAGCTTTTTACCATAATAGACATTATGATGTTTTTGGATCTTTTTTTGTCCATTGCATTTTTTAAGGCGTCTGTTATTTCGAACTTCATATAAATTCACCTCCCGGTATGTATCATTTAGGCTACTTATACCCGCAGGCGGCGAATGTATTCAATCATTTGGGGCCAAATTGTAAAACGTTGCCATCGGATACATTTCACAATATCAATTAGAACACGTTCATATCAGGCTTTTTACAGCCGCGATGATTTTGTTATAACCCGTGCAACGACATAGATTCCCTGAAAGGGCATCTTTAATCTCCTCTTCGGTTGGGTTTTTATTTGTATCTAATAGTGCCTTAACAGTTAGAATCATACCAGGTGTGCAATAACCACATTGTACTGCACCATAATCTATAAAAGCCTGTTGTATTGGGTGGATTCTATCACCGTCGGACAATCCTTCTATAGTGGTTATTTCCTTATTTTCAACAGTTAAGGCAGGTAAAATGCAAGATCTAACGGGGGAGCCGTTAACCAATACAGTACAGGCTCCACATTCTCCTATTCGGCATGATTTTTTAGTTCCTTTTA
>CAZHBR010000228.1:0-2452 GCA_964530755.1 uncultured Oscillospiraceae bacterium
CTTCATATACCTCCGCTGCGTGAAAGAAAAGAAGATATAACTTTATTAATTGATTATTATCTAAATTATTTTAATAAAAAATATAATAAAGATGTGCGACTGCCTCCCAAGGCCATGTCGCACCTTCATAACTACGAGTGGCCCGGCAATATTCGAGAAATGAAAAACTACCTTGAAAATGTAGTTGTAATGTGTGAGGATGGTGAATGCGCCGTATCCATGATTTCAGATTATACTAATAAGACTCCTATTATTAATGATAAAAAAGTAATTCCGTATGAAAAAAGCAATTTAAGACCTTTAAGTCAGATAGTTGCCGATGCGGAAAAAGAAGCGATTATTGAGGCATTAAAAAAATGCAATAATAATAAAACAGAGGCAATGAAAGCACTTGGGCTTAGCAGAAAAACTTTTTACCGCAAGTTAAATATGTACAATCTTTTATAATCCATTTATAGTGCAGTTATAAAATTATGAGGCAGTCCTGCGACTGCCTCAATCTTCGTTTGTACCTCTTATATTTCTTCTATTTTATCTAAGTTGCATGCCTTTAGACTGACAAGTGCGAAATCTTTTCTAAATCTTGGCCCATTAGTTTCCCTGGTAAATAACAAAGTGATTAGAAATGCCGCCAACATCATACCTGCCATCACGTACAATCCCGCATAATACCCTGCTGCTGTTTGCCAACCACCGGCCGCATCTATTAAAGCACCAATAACAAAAGTTGCTATTCCACCTCCAAAATACATACCGAATACAACAAGTGAATTACCCATTACAACTCCGCCTTTTTCTGAGGAAACAGCAATGAATTTGTAAATCATGGCATAGACTGCATTTAGTGCAAATCCCATGAATAATTGCAGAATAATCATTAGTGTTAACGAAATTCCCGCAAATTGCATGAGCACGAAAGCAACCACCAGCCACATTGTACAAATTAAAAGAGCCGTCTTTGATCCGATTTTATCTGACAGGCCCCCCCAAACAACCTGTCCTAATCCTCCTGTGATAGTAAATACAACACTTAAGCTCGCTGCCAAAGCAGGATCGAAATTCCCAACGAATGTTATATATGGTGTCAACCAGAAATTAATCCCCGAGTAACAGAAAAGACAGCAAAACGCTACAATTACTATAACCGATATGTTAGGGTTCTTCAAACAGCGTCCTAACAACCCCGGAGGGGGTGTAAAGCTTTCTTCTATATCTTGGCCGAGTTGGGTTGTAAAACCTCTTTCCGCCGACACCGCCTGAAATGCGTCGAAATTTTTGGCATTAGCCCATTTATAATATATGGCCCAAACTATATAGGCTATGATCGGAAATATTAAAAAGGTATTTCTCCACACCCCGTCACCAAATGTCGTAAGGTAAAATGTTATAATTATTCCGCCAAGAAGTGTTCCCCAAGGATATCCGGTATGATGCAGGCCTACAAAAAACCCCATTTTTTCTTTTGGAGACCATTCCATCATCATTCCAACCTCACAAGCTTCGCCAGCACCGCTTGTAAGACCCCTTATCACATTCAAAACAAAGAACACTGCGAATACACCGGCTATAGCCTGAAAACCGCAAAGCAAGGTAGCCGTCAAATAAACAAAAGCAAGAGCAAAGGAACGTTTTTTTCGAGCCCATCCTGTTCCACCTTTGTCCGCCCATGCGCCAAGTGGAATAGCGCCTATAGCAAGGCCGAACAAAGCAAATGTTTGTAATAAACCGAAGGTCGTTGCATTTATTCCATACTCCCTTATTATGTATGGAGATATCCTATTTAGGAGCTCCCGTATATTAGAGTTCATCGCATATATCAACCATAGGAACCCCCATGCCGTCCATGTTTGTGACGGTATTCTTTTTTTGATATTATCGCCCATTTTCAACCTCCTGATAAACAATACAGCAATGGTTTCCTTATGTTCTGAAATTTTATCCATCACCTCCGGATATCAGAACAAACAACAATCTGGCAAATAATTTCAATAGGTACCTACTATTCTGAATATTCTTAAAGCAATTCTTGTGCCAATCCCTTTTTTCCGTTGAATCTTTATTATCCTGGCATTTCATCGTATGCCTAATTGACAAATTACCTTTTTGCTATGTATTTCCTGACACAGAATAAAACAAAAATGTTTCAAATATGACACTGCTTCAGCATTTTAACATCTAGGTAATATGGAACTTCAAAGTATTTTTCGTATGAGTATAATTATCTGGCCCCGTTATTATCACTTTTCACCCACCCAGCATACAATGCAAGAAATGATATGTAGCGGTACGCAGATTTTACGAGGATTTTGTGCAGAATTTCAACTTTTGTGTACTATATTTGTAACTATATGGCAAAATAGTCGTTTTTAATTGAATTTATTGCACAAATAATTGACACATGTAGTATATCTAACGGGAAATCCGCATAAAAGTTGAAATTCTGCTCATTTTT
>CAZHBR010000229.1:0-1669 GCA_964530755.1 uncultured Oscillospiraceae bacterium
GAATTAAAAAAAAAGCTATACACTGTTAGCATATTTTGCACAAGATTGGGATTGATACCTTGGAGGCTGACATGGATCTAAAATTAAGTAGCGAGTATTTAACGTTAAACCATAAGGAAAATATAGAAAAGGCCAGGAAAAACCTTGCCCCCATTTTGAAAAAAACTCCTCTGATATACAGCGATTTCTTCAGCTATGAGTACGGCTGTAATGTCTACATAAAGCCTGAGAATTTGCAAAAAACCGGATCCTTTAAGCTCAGGGGGGCCTATAATAAGATTGCCTCCATGTCGGATGAGGAAAGGGAAAGAGGGATAATCTGCTCCTCTGCGGGAAACCACGCCCAAGGAGTAGCGTATTCGGCAAAAGAAAAAAATATCCCCTCAGTGATTATTATGCCTAACGTAACTCCCTTACTAAAGGTGGAAGCCACAAGAGCGTACGGAGCTAAAGTGATAATGCACGGCGATGTATATGATGAATCGTATCGCTACGCTATCGATTTATCTGCAAGAGAAGGCTACACCTTCGTCCATCCCTTTGACGATTATGACATTATATGCGGGCAGGGAACAATAGGAATGGAGATCCTTGAAGAGCTTCCCGATGCGGATGAAATACTCGTTCCCATCGGCGGGGGTGGCTTAATAAGCGGCATCGCATTAGCAGCAAAATCTGTAAATCCTTCCGTTAAGGTAATAGGAGTAGTCCCTGTGGGAGCAATGTCCATGAAAATTTCTATTGAGGAAGGAGAAATATCAAGGCTTGCCGCTGTTAGAACCGTCGCAGAAGGTGTAGCGGTAAAACAACCAGGACATTTAACTTTTGCCATTGCACAAAAATATGTCGACGATATAATTACAGTTTCCGAAAAAGATATCATGGAAGCGGTACTGCTGACCATGGAAAAACATAAGCTTGTTGTTGAAACAGCAGGAGCCATACCCTTAGCGGGATTAAGAAAGCGTGCAAAGCCGGGTAAAAATGTTGTCTGCATTCTGAGCGGGGGAAATATCGATGTGGTAACCATATCCTCCATCATAAACCAGGGATTAATCAGCCGCGGGAGGATAATGTGCTTCTCCGTTGAACTCCCCGATAAACCGGGTCAGCTTGTAAAAGTAGCACAAATCCTCGCAGAATGCGGCGCCAATGTCATAGAGCTTGAGCATAACCAGTTTAAGGCTATAGACCGATATTCAAACAAGGTCCTTTTGGAGGTGACCGTAGAAACAAACGGCCACGACCATATCAAAGAGGTTCTGGCAACCCTGGAGGACCACAATTTCGCCGTCAGCCGCGTATACTAGAGCAGATCTCGGATTCATGCTTTTTCTGCCTTGTCATAAGCGCAATAACCGCATCCTTGGCATTGATTCTTTCATTGATCACTTCATATATCTGCTTTGTTATGGGCATATCCACTTTATGATTTTTTGAAAGCTCGTATGCGGCCTCCGTGGTGTACATACCTTCGACGACCATACCCACCTTTTCAGTCGCCGAAGAAGGACTAATGCCTTCACCGATCATTATGCCGCAGCGGCGGTTGCGACTGTGCATGCTCGTACAGGTGACGATTAAATCCCCGATGCCGGAAAGACCTGCAAAAGTTGAGCCCCGGCCCCCCAGCTCTACCCCCAATCGGGCAATTTCTGCAATTCCCCTT
>CAZHBR010000229.1:1679-2420 GCA_964530755.1 uncultured Oscillospiraceae bacterium
ACCATCGGAAATTCCTGCACCCAGGGCAATCGTATTTTTAAGGGCCCCGCCAAGCTCAACGCCTATGACATCGGTATTGCTATAGACCCTGAAGCGTTCATGCATGAACACATCCTGAACATACTCGGCAAGGGCCAGATCATTTGAGGCGGCTACTACTGTTGTCGGCATTCCTTTTCCTACCTCTTCTGCATGGGAGGGACCTGAAAGGACAACGTATCCAGCATCAGGGTAAAGTTCTAAAGCTATTTCCGACAGCCTCTTCAAACTTTTCTGTTCAATTCCTTTTGCTACATTGACTAAAACCATGTTTTCTTTAAGGTATGGAATAGCAGACGTAAGCGCGTTTCTAAAGCGCTGGGCTGGGGCGGAAAATACAACTATATCGCAGTCGCTGATAGCTTCTTCCACATCGTCCACAGCGTTTATTCTTTTGCTGAAAGAAATCCCCGGAAGATACCTCCTGTTTTCCCTATCCTTTTTCAGCGCTTTTAAATGATCCTGATCCACATCCCAGATTTTTATTTCGTGCCCCTTCGCGGAAAGACTGACAGCCAGCGCTGTTCCCCAGCTTCCGGCACCTAATACCGCAATGTTATTTTTCATTTTGCCCTCCTCATTATATGGTTTTATCTTTTGAAAGTCGTTTTAGGCTCCGCACCTTTTAAAAGCCTTACGATATTGCCCCTGTGCTTCAGAAATACTATAGCCATCATTAAAATAAAGATCACTATGTAATCC
>CAZHBR010000230.1:0-2410 GCA_964530755.1 uncultured Oscillospiraceae bacterium
CGTTTATATAAACGGGGACGGTTATCTGCCCGTAAAGGATAGTAACGGGATAATTAAATATACGAGGGTAGGAGTTTTAAGCTTCGATGTTGCCGGAAATCTGGTAGACAGCACAGGCAACATGGTCCTTGGGGTGCCGTTGAATCCCGGCACCAATGTGGCGATGCTCAATGCTGACGGAACGGTAAATGTCCAGGATCTCGTCCCTATAAAAGTTACCCCTTCGGATCTGGATAAATTTACGGGGATCACCATTGGCAGCAACGGCGAAATCACAGCCATTAAGGAGGGGGATCCCATAATGGTTCCCACAGCAAATACAGCCTGGCTTCTTGGTACGGACATCGCCACATCTTCTCTTTATCAGGGAGGGGTTGTTATGACCGCCACAAGAAGCGATGAAATCAGTTTTTTTTCGGGAACATATAAGGATTCGACAAGAATAGCGGCAGGTGCGATCAGCGTGAGCCCCGATGCGGATATAAACGGTGCTTTGAAGATGAGCTACAATCAGGCAACTGAAGAGTACAGTTTAATTTATAAAAGGATAGCGGGAGGAGATGACATAGTCATAACAGCACAGGTCGATCCTCTTACGGATATTGTGACATTTTCACTTGATCCAGATAACCCCGATATCACCGTAACTGTTAAAGTGGGTGACAATATAGATACGGATCTTCTGTTGGATCCGGACGAGCCTGCAATCAGCATAGGGAATGCTGTGGCAAGCGAAATGACCGTGTATGCCACAACATACGACAAATCGGGGGCCGAAGTAGAGCTAAAGGCCGTATGGCAGGCCGATATGGATAATAGGGAGATCGTGTTGGGGGATATGGTTTTTTCGATAGATCCGCAAAGGTTTGGGACGTTAAGGAGCAATGCCTTAAACGAAACCCTGATAGGCATAGTGGGACCGGGAGCGGGAGAACCGTTAAAGATAGCCAATATCGCTTTGGTTAAATTTATAAACAGCGACGGCCTATCACAAAACGGAGAAGGATATTACCTTGAAACAGGGAACTCGGGGAAACCTGTCGGTACAATTCCGGGTAACGGAGGGACAGGAACTATCAGGGCGGGAGCCCTTGAGATGTCCAATGTGGATCTGTCAAGGGAATTTACGGAAATGATCATAGCCCAAAGGGGCTTCCAGGCCAATACGCGCATGATCACAGTGTCAGATGAAATGCTGTCTGAATTAGCAAATATGAAGAGATAAAAATAGCGCCTCCCCTTCGGGGTGATTCTCCGAAGGGGAGATAGAAGAAAGGGAGGAAGCTGTGATAACGCTGACAAAGTTAAATAAATTAAGCGATGAGCAATATACGCTTAACAGCGATCTGATAGAAACGATAGAAGAAAGACCTGATACGATCATCAGGCTGGTAAACGGGAAACACTTTATCGTCTCTGAAAGCGCAGCAGAGGTCATATCGAGGATTATTGCATACAAGAGAAGCATCTACAGATAGAAGCGCGGTAAAAACATCGGCTAAAGGGAGTAGCATATGGTTGAGATTAGCACGATATTAGGTTACATAGCAGTGGTCGGCGCCATCGTTTTTGGCATCTCTTACGGGGACGGCGGATTCGATTTCACGATGCTCGGCAATTTTTTTGATGTGTCAAGTATATTCATTACGGTGGGCGGAACTTTGTTTGCATTGCTTGCATCCTTTCCCTTTGAATCGTTTAGGTGCATTCCGGCCCATATAAAGATGGCTCTCAAAAAGGATGAAAAGGACCCATACGAATATGTAGAGATATTGACCGATCTGTCAAGAGAAGCCAGAAAGAGGGGCTTGTTGGCGCTTGAGGATAAGGCCATGACCTTTGAAGACGAGTTTCTGAAAGAAAGCGTGCTTTTCATTGTGGATGCCATCGAGCCGGATAAGCTTAAAATATGGTTTGCGCAGAAGCTGGGATTTATGAGGGATAGAAACGATAATGAAAGGAACATCTATGATAAAGGAGCAGCCTACGGACCCGCTTTCGGTTTAATTGGCACCCTCATCGGTTTAGTCAATATGTTGAAATCCATGAACTTAAACGATGGTCCCGAGATGCTGGGGCTTAACATGTCGGTCGCCTTAATAACGACCTTTTACGGTGTGCTTCTTGCAAATTGCTTTTTTATACCGATGTCAAACAAGCTTGAGATCGCCCAGGAAAATGAAATGCTTTACAAGGAGATCATAGTCGAAGGTGTCATATCGATAAAAGAGGGGGAAAACCCTAAATACATCCAGGAAAAGCTATTAAATTTTCTGGAGGAGAGAGAACAGAGCAACCGGGAAGAGGCAGCTTTAAAAAAACCCAGACTGTTTGGAAGAAACCGAAAGGATCGGCAGGAGACCAGCTATGAAAAGTCAAGTATAAAATAGCAAGAAATTCTTTTTTCTTA
>CAZHBR010000231.1:0-2398 GCA_964530755.1 uncultured Oscillospiraceae bacterium
GGATTCAGCTAGGGCATTAAACGTTTTATAGCCAAACCTCAATCCTACCGTAGCCAGGAAAAACACTATGGCAATTTCGCGAACAAGAGACAAAGCTTTAGTTTCCATCCGAAAAGACAAGGGTCCGATTTTTCCTATATAACCTAATATGAGACCGACAATCAAGACGCCCCCCGTTGCCCCTAAGCTAAAATTGCCTAAAAACCCCATTGGAATACCGATCTCACCAAGCAAATACCCCAACACGCATACGATACAATAGGGGATCAGATTAAAAGGAGTCTGATCGTCACTCCCATTATTGGAATCCGCATCCACCTTCATTTCCAGAACATATTTTCGTTTCTCCTCTTGCACATTGATTCGAAAGATCAAAGGGAAAAAATTCATCGCGAATATGACTACGATGACCCCGAAGGGGTAACCTATCACATGTCCAATTGCAACATTAGCCTCGGCGTTTCTCACTAGCAGCTTCCGATCCTTTGACGATAATACGGGTGTCGTTTTTGCAGTCATCCGCCTTGAAGAATCTATGACGGAAAGCACTGCCTCCTTATATTCATCAGATTGGGATTCATATTTATCCGCAAATTTGCCGGCCTGGGAACCAGCTGTTTCTATCGCTACCGCAAGACCGGGCGAACTGGTAAGCGCCCCTGTATAAACCCCTGCAACGCTGAATACATCTGATTTTCCGACAAATGTTAACGCATATGTGCACACGGCCCCTGTCAATGTAACAACGACGGCCAACGTTATAAACTTAATGCCGTATTTCTTTAATACCATGCCTAAATCCTTAGATGCCAGCAGGCTGACGCTTGCCATGAACATGATTAAAAACAGATCAAAGAAAATGGCTAATACGCTGCCGTTATTGATTAAGGCATCGGCCGAGGCATATCCGTCGGCACCTTCACCCAAAGCCAAAATACTTTCACCGTATCGATATGCATAATATCCGAAGATCAAACCGGTAAATAAAGCAGATGAGGCTCCAAGGTTAAATCTGCCCCAATTAATTTTCCCTATGGCTGCACCTAAGGCCGAAGCAACAAATAACAAAAATAGCGGCGAAGTTATAATATTGCTATAGCAGAATTCCAATCTATTTACCTCCTGATATATTTCGGACAACGAACAGCACGCTGCATTTACTCGTTAATATATAAGCATTAACCGAATTTATTATCTATTCAATAAAATTATAACAAAATATATTGCCGACTAATAATATCAATAATCTATTGCCCTATAGTCCATGAGTCTAACAAAATGAACTCATGCATGAATTGCTTTTTTCATTGACGTAGGACCAAAATCAGGCTACAATATAGGCAGGATCCATTACACTATATATTTACTGCAATTCGAATATCCTCGTATAGTAATAATTAAAATGACATTCTATCAGTGATCAAGGCAGGATACGGTATAACAATGGATATAAACACTAATATTAATAAATTGAAATATTTCCAGACTGTATGCAAATACAACAACATAACGAAAGCGGCGGAGGAGCTGCATATAGCTCAGCCTTCTATTTCCACTGCAATTAAAAGCCTGGAAAGGGAGCTGGGCCTGTCTTTATTCTCACGTAAACATAACAAGCTCAACTTAACAGAGGAAGGGAAACACGTTTTAGAGCTAACAAATGTCTTATTGCAGGATATCGATAACTTTTTCGATGAAATTCTGGATATAGGTAAAAACCCCGACATTCCGGTAAGAATAGGTTCGGTGCCTATTCTTGGTTCTAATGTAATCCCTAAAATTTATTCTTCTTTGTCGAAAAATCTTCCTAAAATCAAATATGTAATTTTAGAATTCAGCACTGAAGACATATTTAAAAATTTAGATGAATACAATATAGATTTAGGCGTTGCGATAGATTACAATGCCCGGGAAGAATATCATTCAAGACCGCTTTATAAGACATCTATTCATTTTTGCGTCAGCAAGGAATCACCTTTAGCCGGAAAGAAATATATCACCTGTGATGATGTAAAGGACTACCCGCTGGTTCTGGTGAGTCCGGGCAACTATCAACATTATATAGTGATGGAAATGTTTAAAAAACGCGGAATTCAACCTAACATCATCCTTTATTCCACCCAGCTCCCTACAATTTTGCATCTAATTCAAAATCGGAATGTAGGGACATTTCTTTTTAAAGATGCATTCCCCGACAATCCCGACATTCTCGCCATTCCCTGCAGCCTCGGGCGAGAAGTCGTTCTTTCAATCTTTTGGAGAAAGGACAGATATGTAACTCCTGCCTGTAAATCTGTAATAGAGACGCTGGCCCTCGTTTAATTTAAAAATACCATTTTACCTTAATACAATCATAGAGCAGTTAAACTGCTCTATGATATTTTTTCAAATATATGAT
>CAZHBR010000232.1:0-2391 GCA_964530755.1 uncultured Oscillospiraceae bacterium
GGGCGGATTCGGGACTTGCACCCGTTAGATTGCGCCCGTGCCGGGCGCACTAATAATAAACCCTCCCGCTAAGGGAGGGTCAAGACCTATTTTAGAATTATTGCACAATTATCATCATTGTACTTAATAACGCGTTAGGCGGTAATTTGAACCGGAAACAGTATCTTAGTAATGTAATGGTTGATGTTATTTGAATTGCATGGATCCAGAATATATTGCTCCATAGGCGGGCCGGTAATGCGGTAGCCGTTTTCCTCTACCCAGTCGACCAGATAAACATAGGCGTTAAAAGATTTCTTGTAATGTCCTACATGTATTGTGCTTGCCGTTAAAAAACCACCCATGGTTTTAATGGCATCACATTTAAAATTATCGGGTTTGATTACGGGCATGCAGATCTCCAGGTCCCCCTCGTCGCATGTGAATTGACAATCGTATCCGTCGTGAAAGATCCCCATCAAAGATCCCGCATGGTATAATTTGTGCTCATCGCGCATTCTTTGAAGCTCCAGACAGCGTTCTAAAAACAGCTGATCAACATTTAACCGACTTACATAGCGGGTGTATAAAACATCTGTTTTCGGCATAGTGGATACTTCAGCCGGATATGGAGTCCCATCCTTTTTCTTTGCTCTGCCCCTGCTGCTTGACAACGCAATTTGACCCTTTGTAAGAGAATCAGACACATATTCAAGCGCGGATAACTGCTGATCAAGCGCATTTAAGTCTTCTTTTATGGCTATCATCCGATCATCCAGCTTTTCAAGCAAAGCATCATCGCTTTTATGATTTAAAATATTTCTTATATCGTCCAATGAAAATCCAAAGGGTTTCAGGCTTTTAATGAACAACACCTGCATGATCTGCTTTTCGGAATAATAACGATACCCCGTACTTTCGTTTCGCAATTCTGGGGTTAAAATATTTTCCTGATCATAAAACCTTAGCGTTTTGACGGACAAGCCGGAGAATTTAGATAGCTGCCCTATGGTATACATCTTCATCTATCTCACCTCCGGAAGGTAAAGATACAACCAAATTATATCATATTTTTTATAAGGTGGCATTGCTTTTTTCTGAGATTTCAATTCTTTTTACAATATGGTTTACTGCTTTTACTGTAAATCAAGGGGCATCTGACTCAAAAAATACAAGCATTCTCATCTCACATCGGCCCTTTTATATGGGGCCGGCCATTCCAAATCGTTACCGAGCGCCCGGGCCGCATGCAATACAAAGTAAGGATTTCTCAATAGCTCCCTGCCTAAATAGATCTGGTCCGCATCTTCATTTTCTATGATTTTGTTTATTTCCATCGGATCTGACAATAATCCTCCACCTGCAACCGGGAGTCCCGTTCCCATTTTAATTGCTTTGGCGTGGGGAATCTGATAACCGGGGTAGGCTTCGGGTATTATCGGAATAACACCGCCGGTGCTGACATTGACGGAATCAATTCCGCGGTCCTTTATCAAATTGATCATTTTTACAAGGTCCCCTGGCCCGTTGCCTCCTTCACCATAATCCTCTGCCGAAATCCTGACCTCTATCGGCTTCTCCTTTGGCCAGACGGATCTGACGGCCACGAGAACTTCATCAAGAAAACGCACCCGATTTTCGTGGCTGCCGCCGTAACTATCCCTTCGCTTGTTTGTAAGAGGTGAAAGGAATTCACTTAGCAGATATCCATGGGCGGCATGGATCTGGACGATGTCAAATCCCGCTTTGTTTGCGCGGATTGCGGCATTTCTGAATTGCTCTGCGGTATTCCTTATATCGTCCTCCGTCATAGCCTTTGGAATCTTCGAATTTTCATCGTAAGCGAGCGCCGATGGAGCTTCGATATCCATTCCCTTTGCTTCACATTTACGACCTGCATGATTGAGCTGAATGCCGGCACTTGCACCGTTTTCATGGATTGCTTTTGCTATTGATGCAAGACCCGGGATATGATCATCGCTCCAGATGCCAAGATCGTTAGATGATATCCTCCCCTTTTTAGATATTCCAGTAGCTTCGACTATTATAAGGCCTACACCCCCTACCGCCCTCGTTCCGTAATGCAGCACGTGCCAAGGATCGACCATTCCCGATTCTTTAGCCATATACATGCACATTGGAGGCATTACAATGCGGTTTTTAAGTGTCAGGCCCCCGATTTGATATTCAGTAAAGATGTTAGGCATAACTCTTCTCCTTTCATTTTGTTCATCTATATTCTACCATGATTTAAAAAAAGGGAAAGGTTGATAAAGGACTTTTCGTAATTTTTTGATGTGCAGCATCTTTTAATATTATTTTGTACAAACTAAATTGTAGGTTTATTATTCATAATTTTCTTTTATAATATAAAAAAGGGGATTCGGGGAGGTATCATAATGAATACATTAA
>CAZHBR010000233.1:0-2390 GCA_964530755.1 uncultured Oscillospiraceae bacterium
GGGTGGGGGAAAAATTAACTTCCGAAGTGTGGGAAATTATACTTGCCAAACACACCTAAAATTATAACCGATAGCGTTCCTGGCCCAAAATCCGAGGAGCTGTTGAAGGTAAGGGAGGAAAATGTTACAGAAGGCGTCAGCATGCTTGCTACCGTTTTTGTAGATAAGGCTGAAGGCGCTATGGTTCAGGATGTGGACGGCAACACATTTGTTGATTTCGTTGCAGGTATTGGCGTTTTAAATGTTGGTCATTCACACCCGGAGGTTGTTGAAGCGGTAAAAAATCAGGCCGAAAAGTATTTTGCTCCTAATATCAACGTTTTCAATTATGAACAGTATCCAAGACTTGCGGAAAAACTCAATGAAATAATCCCTATAAATAGTGAAAAAAGGACCGTCCTGGTGAATACGGGGGCGGAGGCGTGTGAAAACGCTGTAAAGCTAGCCAGGAGATTCACTGATAGAAGTGAAATAATCTGTTTCGCAGGTGCTTTCCACGGAAGAAGTTATATGACTATGGCTATGACCAGTAAAGTAAAGCCGTATAAATATAATTTCGGACCTCTGCCATCCGGCATTCACAGGTTTCCGTTTCCGTATTGTTACAGATGTCCTTACGGCCTGCAAAAAGACAGCTGCGGCATGCATTGCGCAAACATGTTCGAAGAAAGTTATTTTCTTGAATACGTCGCTCCGGAGCAAGTGGCTTCAATCGTAATTGAACCGATTCTCGGCGAAGGCGGGTTTGTAGTACCACCTGATGAATTTCTTACAAAAATGCGGCATATCTGCGACAAATACGGTATTTTGCTGGTTGCTGATGAGATTCAGACAGGATATGCCAGGACAGGAAAAATGTTTGCCTGCGAGCATTGGGATGTAAGGCCGGATATTGTTGTAAGTGCCAAATCCGTAGCAGGCGGTATACCTGTATCATGCGTCACTGCCAGAAAAGATATTATGGAATCCGTAAATCCCGGTGAGCTTGGCGGAACATATTGTGGCAACGCGCTTGCAACTGCTTCAGCAGTCAAAATTTTAGAGATCATGGAAAGAGACGACTATTGCGCTAAAGCGAATCATATCGGTGAAATAATGATAAAACGACTTTATGATATGAAAGAGAAATTTAGCCTTATAGGAGATGTCAGAGGACGCGGTGCCATGCTGGCGATAGAGTTTGTCACAGATCGTTCAACCAAAAAACCTGCTAAGGCCGAGTGTAAAGCGATAATAAACGAATGCATTGCTAATGGGCTTGTTGTTTTGTCCTCAGGGGTCAGAGACAACAATATACGTTTTCTTACACCGCTTGTTATAACAGATGAACAGTTAAACGCAGGTCTTGATATTTTAGAAAAAGCAATCGGGAAAATAAGCGGTCGGAAATGAATTAACTATTGATCACTTTTTTCCTGTTTAGGTCCTTTGAAAAAGCACCAACAGATTAGGGGTAATAAAAAATGTAAAAAATAGTGTTATGGAGGGAAGAACGGAAATGAAAAAAGTATTGGTTGTCGGATACGGAGTAATCGGTCAAAGACTGGCAGATGGCGTTGCGGAACAAAAAGATATGGAACTGGCAGGCATTGTGGATGCGGCGCCGACCTTAGCACTCAGAGCCCTCAGGGAAAAGGGTATGCCGTATAAGATATATGCGCCAAATAAGGATATCAAAAAATTATTGGAGGATAAAGAATTTACAGTTTCAGGCATAATGGAGGAAGTCCTCCCTGAAATAGACATCGTCCTTGATGCTACAGGTGCAGGAATCGGTGCAAAAAATAAGGAAATATATGTTCGCTATGGAAAAAAAGCAATTTTCCAGGGGGGCGAAAGCAGCAGCGTAGCCGATGCTTTTTTTCATGGATATGCCAACTATGAAAAAGGCCTGGGGCAAAATTATCTCAAATTGACATCATGCAACACCACAGGTCTCATTCGGCCAGTCGACTGCCTGGACAGATTATGCGGAATCGAGAAGGTAGCCATCACTATAGTTAGAAGAATAGCAGATCCGGGAGATTATCACAGGGGATTGACAAACGCATTGCAAGTGGATAAGGCGCCAAATCACCAGGCTGTTGATCTCATGACGATAATGCCTCATATCGATGCAACAGGTATTTTGGTACATACGCCTGTAACACATGGCCATTTTATAACTATCGTTGCTACGCCGAAAAAAGATATCAGCATAGGCGAGGCTGTCGGCGCATTTAAAGAACACGATAGAATAAGGGTAGTTAATACGGATGATGGATTTCTGGGCAATGCTTCAATTTTCAAATATGCAAGAGATCTTGGTCGGCCAAGGGGGGACCTCTATGAAATATGCATCTGGGAAGATACGGTCGTAAAATCAGGTAAGGATATAATGTTTGGACTTC
>CAZHBR010000234.1:0-2369 GCA_964530755.1 uncultured Oscillospiraceae bacterium
GATCAAAAAGAAAAAAATAATACTGGAATATCGAAAACCTTTTACAAAAGAGGTGTCTTCTTTACTTTTTGAACTGGACCGGGCTGATTGGATTTATTCCTCCATAAGACTTGACGGAAATAACCTTTCACGTCAACAGATTGAACGCATTTTGAAAGGGGATTTTGTAATTGATGTCTCTGTGAGTCATCATGCTGCTTTAGGTAACTACCAGGAGACAATCCGAATGCTTTATGATATGGCGGAAATGGATGTCTATTTAAGTGAAAAAATTTTGATGAAAATATATGAGAGTCTTTTTAAACCGTCTTTCCCAGACTTTCGAAAGAGCAATCCGATTCTTCGTATGCTTTCCTATAACCCTCCTCATTTTAAAGAGATAGAGGAACAGATGGAGCTTTTGTTTGATTGGTTTTACAAGGATAATTATACCCTGAATCCCATTGAAAAAGCAGCCTTTATGCACAATAAGCTAATTGAAATCTACCCCTTTGAGCCAGGATCGGAGGCCATAGCAAGGGTGGCAGCGCAATACATACTTCTGCTAGAAGGCTTCCCGGTAATTCTTTGGAACATCAGCGAGCAGGAATACTATGATGCGATAAGGCTCTATCTTAAAAACGAGGATATCACGCCAATATATGATGTTTTGGAAAGAGGTGTATATAATAAGCTTCTTATAATGCTTCAGCTTACAGCAGAATGAAGATGAGGCTTTATACTCATTCCTTAAGGGGGGAAAGTCTTATCGCCCGCTTTCGTATATCTATGCTGTCATATATATCCTGCTCAAATAAGGGCGAGAAGCTCTTGAATTCCTCCATGCCCATATCGTCCAGACTTATATCCTTTTCGATGCAATACAGCACCATTTTGCCTATTATTTCGTGGCAGTCTCTGAATGCCATACCTTTTTTTACAAGATAGTCGGCTGCATCGGTAGCGTTCATAAACCCATCCTTTGTTGCAGCCTCCATCCGATCTTTTTTAACTTCAATCGTTTTAATTACATCTATAAATATGGATAAGCAATCTTTTAATGTATCGATCGAATCAAATAAAGGCATCTTATCCTCTTGCATATCTTTATTGTAAGCTAAAGGGAGTCCTTTCATGATCGTCAGCAGATTTACAAGGTTTCCATAGATCCTTCCTGTCTTTCCGCGAATGAGTTCCGCCATGTCAGGGTTTTTCTTCTGGGGCATTATGCTGCTGCCTGTGCTGAAAGCATCATCCATTTCGATGAATCCGAATTCTGTAGAACTCCACAGGATGAGTTCTTCGCAGAATCGGGACAGATGCATCATGGTTATTGCGCTGCATCCGATGAATTCGATTGCGAAATCCCGATCGCTTACCGCATCCATGCTGTTTTCACATATCCTGGAGAAACCCAGTTTCTCAGCTGTAAATGATCTGTCGATAGGATAGCTTGTTCCGGCTAAAGCCCCCGAGCCTAAAGGCATAAAGTCCGTGCGCCTAAGGCAATCAGAAAACCGCTCCGCATCCCTGATAAACATCTGGCGATAAGCAGATAGGTGAAGAGCGAGTGTTACAGGCTGTGCACGCTGCAAATGGGTGTACCCCGGCATCACGGTCTCTTGATGCTCTTTTGCCAAATTCCAAAGAGTGTCGATTAAAGAGTTGATCAGCTTTTGTATTTCTTTGATCTCTTCCTTTTGATAAAGCCTAAGGTCAGTTGCTACCTGATCATTTCTGCTTCTGCCGGTATGAAGTTTTTTTCCTGTGAGACCGATTCTTTTTGTAAGCAGGCTCTCGATATTCATATGAATATCTTCTTGTTCTATTGTAAACTCTATCTTGCCTTCCTCTATATCTTTTAGTATTTCAAGCAGGGAAAGCTTTATTTGTTCAGCCTCCTTTTCTGTCAATATTCCCTGCCTTGCCAGCATGGCAGCATGGGCCAAACTGCCTTCGATGTCCTGTTTATATAATCTTTGATCTGTCTCTATGGAAGCATTGAATATTTCAGCGGATGAATTCGCCTCCCTTGAGAACCTTCCTTTCCAAAGCTTCATGCTTTTTTGCTCCTCCCTTTTTGTTCTGATTTTGTATCGCCCTTATTTTTAATGAAAGAGCGAACAGATTTATAAAGCCCTCTGCATCCTTTTGATTGTAGACATCGTCCTTACTGAAAGTCGCATATTCCTCGCTGTATAATGAATTCTCGGACTTCGTTGCTACCGGTACGGCATTTCCTTTATATAATTTAATTCGGACAGTGCCGGTAACCAGAGATTGTGTCGCATTGACAAAGGCATCGATGGCCTCTCTTAGGGGGGTAAACCAGAGTCCATCGTATACTAATTGGGAATATTTTTGTGCAACGATATTTTTGTAGGCCATGG
>CAZHBR010000235.1:0-2362 GCA_964530755.1 uncultured Oscillospiraceae bacterium
GATAAAAGATCGCTATTTTAATATGCTGTTCATAATCAGCCCGGCGGGTGAGATAGTACATAAAGCTGCAAAGAATCACGTATGGTGCCGCGAAAGATCCTGCACCCCTCACGATGTCTACGATAGATGGGTGGAGCTTTTCGGCGATGGGATAGAGGCTTTTTATCCTGTTTATAAATCTGATGTAATAGGTAATGTCGGCACAATCTGCTGCAGCGACGGAGAATACCCTGAGGCTGTGAGAGCCTTAGCCTTTAACGGCGCAGAAGTCGTATACCGGCCGAGTGAGGCTATGCCCATGACGGGCAGCGGCTATCCCGGGGGGGGCGGCTGGATGACACAAAATCGGGGACACGCTCAGTTTAATTCCCTTTATATGGTATGTCCTAATGTGGGCCCGGTGTATGTAAGCCCGGATATGGAACATCCCTTTGACGTAGGCGGGGGGAGCTCGCATATAGTGGATTATTACGGAAACATCATTTCATATTCTGCATCGGGCAGCAATACAGTGGTTGCGGCTGTAATAGATATTGAACAGTTACGGCAGTACCGCGTGATGAATTTGAATTCCAACTGGACGAAGGATCTTCGAACAGAACTATTTAAAACGATGTATGAAAAACCTGTGCATCCTAAAAATTTATGGTTACGTGAGGAGCCGAAATCACACAGCGAAGTGGACGATATATATCGGGGAAATATAAAAACCCTGCTTGAACGCGGCGTGTATGCGGAACCTTATTTGAAATTCGAAGGCTGCAAAAATATGAGTGCCTCTATGGATGAGGAGGAATGGGATGATTTTCGGAAGATCTGGAAGTCATGGGAAGAGCAGTGATTTCAATTAAAGAAAACATTATATCTTTATCAAAAGTAAATTGGAGGTGATGTAAGGCGTTGATAAAGAAATGGTTCTACGAAAAGTATAAGAGTTATAGGAGGAAGGAAATGAAAAACATAAAACGAGTGTTAGTCTTTTGCCTGATAGCAATAATGGCAACGGCAGTCGTAGGTTGCGGTGAGGCCGGAAACTCAGGTGAGGGATCTTCCGTAGATATGGATAAAGTGTACACTTTAAAATATCAAACCTATTTTGGACGCGCTGCGGGAGCAGAGCTTCACGATGAGGTAGCGGAGATTCTGGAAAATGCCTCAGGTGGACGGTTGAAGATAGAAGTCTATGCCGCGGGCGAAATCGTCGATTCCAGTTCTATGCTGGATGCTGTTGAAACAGGTGTATTGGATATAGGGCATGGAATGGGCCAATACTGGGCACCGGTTAAAATGGGTCCGATTGAAGCGGGCTTGCCTTTTAGCTGGGTAGACCTTGATGAAGCATTGGTAGTCTATAACGAACTGGGCTTAAGAGAGTTGTTGGAAGAGGAATATGATGAATTAGGTGTACGCTATCTTGGCCCAAGCTTTGAAGAACCGTATACTATTATATCTAAAAAACCTATCAATAGTCTCGACGACATGCGCAAAATGAAGATCAGGATGCTGGGAGCTTTCGCCAATACAGCGGCGGGAGTGGGAGCTACAGGCGTGAACATTCCGTATGAAGAGATCTTTTTAGGCATAACCACAGGTACAATCGATGGAGGTTTGTTCGGAGGAGCAAACAGCTATTATCTGCAGCAATTCCACGATATAACCGATTACTATTTGGCTACACCCTGGGTAAATCCGGTTACTTCCACTTACATAATGAACAAGGAATCTTATGACTCTCTGCCTGCCGATTTGCAGACAATCATCGATGAAGTGTTCTATCACTGGGCGACAAGAATTCGCACTCTGAACATGTACGGAGAGTATTCATACCTGGAGAATTGGACTGTAACACAATTGCCCAACGAAGACGTTAAGGAATTAACAAAATCTGCAATGAAAGTTTGGGAGCAAGAGGCGGCTAAATCCGACAGAAATAAGGAAGCAGTTGAAATAATAAAGAAATTTAATAAATTGCGCGGCCGCTTAGATTAGTTATTGCAATATGTCCGGCAGGGTCATTAAAAACCCAGCCGGGGAAAAGTTTTCTCCGGCTGATGGGAAGGGAGTGGTGTAATATGAGTGCTATAATTAATTTCATCAGCAAGCTGAATGACTGGATCAGCTCAATTTTCTGTTGGTTTGTCGTTCCGATGGCAGGCATCCTGGTCATAGAAGTCATTTGCCGTTACTTTTTCAACAGCCCGACCGTGTGGGCCTATCCTTTGGCCACAATTTTCTATGCAGTGTATATGGTCATGGGAGGCGGATACGCAGCTTTGACAAATACCCATGTAAGAATGGACCTGTTTTATACGAAATGGTCCGATCGCCGTAAGGCTATAACGGATTGTTTAACATTTCTTGT
>CAZHBR010000236.1:0-2359 GCA_964530755.1 uncultured Oscillospiraceae bacterium
ATCACTATGTAATCCTTCATATAATATGACGCTAAAAGCGGCAAAGAGAGGGCCGCCGCGAGACTTCCCACCGATACCCTTTTAGACAATAAAAACCCTATGCCTGCAACGGACAGGCACAAAAGCCCCGTAACAGGAGAAAGCGCAAGGAGAACGCCTAGACCCGTTGCAATCCCTTTACCGCCTTTGAAGCGTAAAAAGACCGGCCAGATGTGCCCGGCAAAAACAAAGAGCCCGGATAAAACCGCAAGCGGCTCTCCTTGCGCATATCGACCGATCATCACAGCCGCAACCCCTTTTAAAACATCGATTAACAAGGTGACAAGAGCCGCTTTTTTCCCCATTACCCTGAGAACATTCGTAGTTCCGGGATTTCCGCTGCCCTCCCGCCTTATATCGATACCTGCCGCCCTGCTTACTAAGGTAGCAGGAGATAAATTCCCTATAACATATGATACCAGGATGACCAGTGTAAATATCAGAGGATCACCCTTAAAAGACAAGATGATGCTATTCATCTCTTTCACCCTTTTCCCGAAACACAAATTTAATAGATGTGCCCTCAAAGCCAAAGCCCTCACGGATCCTGTTTTCAAGGTATCTGGAATATGAAAAATGCATGAGGTTTCTGCTGTTGATCTTAAATGAAAACAAAGGAGGTTTTATCCCCACCTGTGAAGCGTAATAGATTTTAAGCTGCTTCCCCTTATCCGAAGGAGGCGGCTTCATCATCATTGCATCAGCAATAAGGCCGTTTAGCTGTCCTGTGGTCACTCGCATAGATCTTGTTTCTGAAACATATTTGACAGTTTCCATCACCTTTGCCAGCCTTTGACCCGTTTTAGCCGATATGAAAAGTATGGGAGCATAAGACATAAAGGGGAATTCGGCTTTTATGTCATCCGAAAAACGATACATCGTCCGCGTATCCTTGTCGATCAAATCCCATTTATTGACCGTAATTATTACTCCCTTACCCTCTTCATGCGCTATGCCCGCAATTCTTTTATCCTGCTCCGATATCCCGGAAACAGCATCGAGCATCACCAAGCAAACATCGCTGCGCTCAATGGCGCCCAGGGCCCGGATTACGCTGTAACGCTCAATATCTTCGTATATCCTGCTTTTTCTTCTGATACCGGCTGTATCTATTATGATAAATTCCTCATTGTTCCATAAAAACGGGGTATCTATAGCATCTCTCGTGGTGCCCGCTATATCGCTGACTATGACCCTTTCCTCACCTAAAAGCGAATTTATCAAAGAGGATTTGCCTACATTGGGCTTCCCTATTACTGCAATCCTTGTCACGTCATCATCCTTTTCGGCCCTGCTTTCGTGAGGAAAGCTGTCTACGACGTGGTCAAGCAAATCACCAAGGCCCAGCATATTGGCTGCAGAAACGGGAATCGGTTCTCCAAGCCCCAGTTCATAAAAATCATAATATCCTACAGGCAGTGCGGATGCATCTACTTTATTGACCACTAATAGAACTTTCTTTCCGGTTTTCATCAGAATATCAGATACTTCTTTATCGGTGGCTGTCAAACCATCTCTTCCATCCACAAGGAAAATAATAACATCAGAAATATCCATTGCTATTTCAGCCTGCTGCCTGATCTTTGCAAGAATTATATCCCCCGAGTCGGGGTCGAGCCCGCCTGTATCGATGAGTATGAAAGGGATACCTCTCCATTCGGTATCGGCGTAAATCCTGTCTCGTGTAACACCAGGCGTATCCTCTACTATCGAAATTCGCCTGCCGGCAATTTTATTAAACAGTGTCGATTTACCCACATTGGGTCTGCCTATAATAGCGACGATGGCTTTTCTCATAATTCATTTTCCTTTTGTGCATACTTCGTATAGCGATACTGATACCGATATGGCTGGGGCTCAGTCTTCAGGCGATTTATGAACCTTTAGTAAACTCTAATATATCATAGCAGAAGTCCCGTTGTTCGGCAAATTATTCTATGTCAAAAAAAAATTAGCTGGACATACGGCCAAAAACATACGAGAATGGCTATTAGATAGATACAGGGAGGTATCTTTATGGAACGAACAGAAAGCTATTCTGAAATGCCAATATACAGCATCGATCCTCCTCCCCGGAAAACCGGGAAAAGGGGCATTGTGATATGGATATTCATTATCATCGGTATAATTATTTTAGGACTGATAATTAACGCAATCGGATCCAGCATCTTCGGGGGCAAAAAGGTATCAAAGCCTGCAAAACCCTACATTGCCGTGCTGCACGTGGAAGGAACTATTACCCAGGAAAACAGGGATAGCTGGGGCAGGCCATACGGCTATCAGCACAAATTTACACTTGACCAGATCGATCAGCTGATAA
>CAZHBR010000237.1:0-2350 GCA_964530755.1 uncultured Oscillospiraceae bacterium
AACACAGACCCGTTAATTCCCGTTTCGACGCATTCTCCATAGAAATCCGCTTCTTTATTTTTCATAGAACAGCTCACCTTTTGCAGGTGCAAATCCCCTAGCTCACGTAACAGCCGGCTTCCATAATCATCGTCCACATTTATTATAGCCGCCTTCCTTGTAAGATAGAAAAGCCTTTTTTTAGACTGATAGTATTCCTCCTTATCCTTATGGAAATCCATATGATCCTGGGTGAGATTCGTAAAAATACTGTAATCGAAGCATATATTGCTCACCCTTTCAAGGCTGAGCGCATGGGAGGATACCTCCATTACACAATATTTAATACCTTGTTTTTTCATTTCATAAAAATATTGCTGCATACTTAAAGCATCCGGTGTCGTGTAAGATGCCTCATATGTCTTTTCTCCCACTTTATAAGAAATAGTACCTGTCAGTCCCGATGTTTTCCCGTCAGCCTCAAGGCCGTTTTTTATCATGTAGGATACAGTGGTCTTGCCGTTTGTGCCTGTGATACCGAAAAGTGCAATGCCTTCAGAGGGATGACCATAAAAATTTGCCGAAATGGCGGACAACGCGCGCATGCTGTCGTCTACCATTATATTAGGCACCAAGGCGAAAGGAACGGGATTCTCGGATATGACAGCGGCGGCCCCGCGAACGACGGCATCCATCGCATAGACATGCCCGTCGGTATGCATACCTTTTATACATATGAATGCATGCCCCTTCTCTACATCCCTGGAATCGCAGGACAGACCGGTAATCTCCAGATCTCCCCATTCCCTATTATAAGTTATTTCTGTTCCTTTTAACAGCTCCCTCAGCTTCAATGGACAAATCTCCTAACGTCAGATTGCTATTTCCAATAAAGATATACTCCGGATTTCTTTTTTGCTTTTTCCCCGGGCTTAGGATACTGGTCTACCACCATAAAATCCTCATCGCTGTCTCTTGCAGGAGCCACTACGTAGGTCAGCTCGGCCCCGCCTAATATTCCTATAGCTTCGCCAAAGCTTTTGCCGATGATGTCGGGAACCGTTGTCAATTGACTTTCGGCACTGGCCCTCTCTTCTTCAGTGTACTGCGGTTTTATGTTCAGATAGCGCAATGTGTCCTCTAAAATCATTTTAACCCCCGGTGCTGCAGTCTGGCTACCGAACTTAACCCCCTTTGGTGAGTCGACAACAAGAAGTATTGTAAGCCTTGGATCGTTCATCGGGGCCATCCCGATAAACGATGAATAAGTTGCATCCACATAGGCCCCTTTTTCTACCTTGTTAGCCGTCCCCGTCTTCCCGCCTATACGATAACCCGACACCTTTGCATTACCCCCGCTGCCTTCTGCTACAGCGGATTCCATGATATAGCACATCTCTTCGGCTGTCTCTTTAGATACGACCTGTCTGACAGCCAACGGCTTTATGCTTTCGATAACATTACCGCTTTGGTCGATAAATGCCTTCACTAAACGCGGACGCATAAGCATTCCCTCATTGCCTAAGGCGGAAATTGCCGCGACCAAACTGACAGGAGTAACGGCTATACCCTGGCCGTAAGACATCGTGGCTAGCCCTACAGGCCCGGCGGTTTCTATACTTTGAAGAATATTTCCGCCTTCACCGGGATAGTCTATTCCCGTCTTTTCCATTAAGCCGAATTTGTTCAGATAATTGTAATAGGTTTCAATGCCAAGACGCTGAGATAATTGCACAAATACCGGGTTGCAGGAGTTTTCGACAGCTTCTACTAAGGTTTGTGAACCGTGTGGTTTATAGGAGCGCCAGCATGATAATTTAGTTCCTGCGACGACATAGCTTCCGGTGCACACGAAATTATCATTAAGATGTGTTACCCCCTCCTCCAATGCAATCGCTGTGGTAATCAGCTTAAATGTTGAACCTGGTTCATATGTATCACTGACCATTGGGTTTCTCCACATATCATTCCAGTAAATAATCTTTTGATCGTCCGGCAGATTCTGAACGTACAGCGCTTCATCTTTATCCAGAGGAATCCGTGGGAAATTCGGATCGAAGTCAGGTGTCAAGGCCATAGCCAGAATATCCCCGTTTTTTGGATCCATAATAAGGCACATAACCCGCTTTGCAAGAGTATCCGCCTGCACCTGCTCTATAGCTTTTTCCACATAGTGCTGTATAACTTCATCTATCGTAAGCATTGCCGACAGACCATCCTCCGCTTTATAATACTTTTCTATTCCATAAGAGAGGCTGTCTCCGGCCACGTCGGTGTTTTTTATCCATCGACCCGGAATGCCCGACAGGTATTTATCATATTTCAATTCGATGCCGGACAGGCCCCGGTTATCATCGGTCGTATTACCAAG
>CAZHBR010000238.1:0-2340 GCA_964530755.1 uncultured Oscillospiraceae bacterium
ATCATAGCCTCCCATGATATTGAGCAATATCGCCTTTGCCCCGCTAATTGTGGTTTCAAGCAGGGGGCTTTCTATGGCATCCTTTACCGCCTCGGCAACACGTTTTTCGCCCTTGCCGCGGCCGACACCCATATGGGCTATTCCTCTGTCGTTCATTACGGTTTTAACGTCGGCGAAATCCAAATTTATCAGACCCGCTTCTGCAATTAGATCCGAGATACCCTGCACCCCTTGCTTCAGAACTTCATCGGCCATATTGAACGCCTCCAGCATGGTCGTGTTTTTTTCTGCTATCTGAAGCAGCTTATCATTGGGAACCACTACGAGTGAGTCTACATATTTTTTCAGGAATTTTATCCCTAACTCTGCATGTTCTCTCCTTTTTTTCCCTTCAAAAGTAAAGGGCTTTGTAACTACACCTACCGTAAGTATTCCTGCATCCTTTGCAGCCTTAGCGATGACAGGGGCAGCACCTGTCCCTGTGCCCCCTCCCATCCCCGCGGTAATAAATACCATATCGGATCCGGATATGTATTTGGAAAGATCATCGATGTTCTCTTCAGCAGCCTTCTGCCCCACTTCCGGATTGGCTCCGGCCCCAAGCCCCTTTGTCAACTTTTCACCGATTTGGATCTTCGTTTCGGCCTTCGAGCCGGAAAGAGCCTGTTTGTCTGTATTTATAGCGATAAAGGCGACACCCTTCAACCCTGCATCAATCATCCGGTTGACCGCGTTGCTCCCGCCGCCGCCGATGCCAATTACCTTTATTTGAGCGCTTCTTTCTTCGTTTACTTCAAAATGAAGCATTTCAGCTATCCTCCTGGTTCATAATAGTGAATCATACCAATTATAGCATCTGCATCATGCTTATGCATCTATTTCTTGTAGATATCCCTTTCTTTTTTAAGAATATACCTGTCGATAATGACCCTGCGAATTACGGCTAGATTCTGGAACAGACGGCCTCCGAACACGAAGATCACGGCATAATAAAGAGGCACACCAAGCCGATCTCCAAGATAGACGAGGACTGCAGCCAGCACCGCATTGACAAGAAATCCACTTATAAAAATTATATTGCTGTATTTCCCTTCCATATAAGAACGCACAGCCCCAAGTAACGAGTCCATAGCTGCCAAAAGGCCCATCGTAATATAAAAGGAATACGCGCTGGGATAGGTGACATCCAGACCGAAGCCCAATACCAGGCCGGCGACAAGGCCTAAAAACATAACGAGAATCAATTGCTTTCACCATCCTTATTTTTGGCAGTAGCTACTGCGCTCATATATTTATAATTGCGGTTTTCAACATATCCGGGGATAAAAATATCGTCCGTTACCTTCACCTTGAATATCACATAATCCTTAAGAACCGTACCGTGGCCGCCAGGGCCTATGAGGGCGGACGCCATTCTGGAACCGTTTCCGATAGCCTTTATCACATAAGGAGTTGCAAAGAATTGATCGTTTATTCTGACCGTATATCCCGAACACACTATAGCGGATTCATCCACCAGCCTTTGCCCGTTCACAGAAATGGCCTCGGCACCTGCCACCTTAAGATCGTTGATGATAAGAAGGATGTCGGTATCATGAACGAGGATGTCGTTTGGATTATCCCAGGGAAGCAGCTCCTGCTCCCCGTCATCGATAAATATTTCAACCCCGGACCCTACAGCAGGAGCCGCACCGCTTTTTAAACGGTAAAGGGCTATATCATTGACCAGCTCTTCCTTCATATGAGACAGTAAAGCAGACTCATCATCGGCTCTTGCCTCGTATTCTGCATACCTTATTTCCATCTCTTCAATTTTTTCATTAAGCTTCGTCATATCTTGTTTTTCACCTTCTATGGTTATTTGATATTCATCCAGGACTTTCGGCGACACATATAACCGCTGGCCGTTTGACATGCGAGCAAGAACAATCAAGGAGAACCCGATCATAAAGCAAAATATGAAAAGCATGATCTTCCTTCCCGTCATACTGCCTCCTTATCATTCCTGTTTCCCGGTGTCTTCCGCTTGCTCCTCAGGTTCTTTTGCATAGCGAAATTTTATCACACCGGAAAACTTAGGGATAGTCAATTCTTTTTGCTTGGTGATGCTGACTTGCAAACCGTGGGTGTTGCGCATCGTTTCCACAATGCCGTATCGTATAGTTAGGGCCGAATCAAGCGTATCGGGATTCCCTATCGCTTTGATCGTATACGGGGGAGCCGTCGGAATAGTATTGATATTGACATTGTCACCTGCAAGGCTTATCTCCGTAGTGGCGATAATTCTTTGACCGTTTATGGAGATCGCCTCCGCCCCCGCATCCTTAAGTTTATTTACAA
>CAZHBR010000239.1:0-991 GCA_964530755.1 uncultured Oscillospiraceae bacterium
TTTGGGCGTGTAGCGGCAATTTATAAAACGGGGGCAATTGATAATGGAAAAGGTTTATCAGTATACTTTAACGGATCAGGAAATATTCGAGAATGTATTTACGGATGAGAAGCTTCTTATGAATCACGTTATCGTTCCTTCGGGAAAGATATTTCCGAAACATCCGACGGATGCTATCGTATATGCGTTAATAGTCAAAGGCGAATTGAGCGTAACAATTGAGAATAATGCGACTAAAACTTTTAAGGCAGGCCAGCTTGTCAATATACCAAAAGGAGCCAATACCGAATTGGGCAACAAAGGTGATAAGCCCTTAGAGTTATTTGTCATTAAGTATGAGTACGACCTTTAAGCTTCATTAAGCGGTAAACTGCATTTCGCCATAAGTGCTATGCTTCTGGTTGCGTTTTTAGTGTGTAGACGTTTTCTAATCGTACAGTTATAATGATATCAAGTGTAGTAATTGGCAATTGAGATTGGGGGAATCTATAATGGATGTTTTTGAGGCAATAAAAACCAGAAGAAGTGCGAGAAATTACCTGAAGAAACCTATAGAAAAAGAAAAGCTGGATCGTCTGTTAGAAGCCGGGCGTCTGGCTCCGGGGGCAAGGGTCGAGCAGGATTTCAAAATTGTGATCGTTACAGATGACGGCTTAAAAACAGAATTGGTCTCTGCTTGTGAGAATCAAGGCTTTGTAGCCGAGGCGCCGACAGTGCTGGTAATGTGTTCAACAAATGATCGTACAATGTTATGCGGTCAGCCCGTAAGGCCTATCGATTGTTCCATAGTCCTTTCCTTTATGATGCTTCAGGCTCAGGAGTTG
Organism: uncultured Oscillospiraceae bacterium; assembly: GCA_964530755.1. Classification (GTDB taxonomy): domain Bacteria; phylum Bacillota; class Clostridia; order Peptostreptococcales; family Anaerovoracaceae; genus CAYRNC01. The sequence goes on from CAZHBR010000239.1 coordinate 825, forward strand.
GGTTTGGGAATGTGCTGGCTTGGGGCATTTCGGGCGGATGAGGTTAAGCGTATACTTGATATACCGGAGGATTATAAGGTTGTTGCAGTTCTGCCTGTAGGTTATGCTGCGTCAAAGGGATACCCGACTCCTCGTAAAAAAATTGAAGAGCTGATCTTGTACAACAA
>CAZHBR010000239.1:1001-2325 GCA_964530755.1 uncultured Oscillospiraceae bacterium
AAGTGGCAAAAGGAACTGTAAAGGATATAGATAAGTAACTCCGTCGAAATTGCTCGACGGGGTTTACTTTTTCATATGAGAATATTCGATATTGGATATAGGTTTGAATGTCTCTTGTTTTCTAATCGAAAATGTATATAATAATATCAATTGTAACAAATATAGATATGTTGAGGAGGCACCTGTGAGTAAAGTTAAAGTAACAGAAACAGTTTTGCGTGATGGGCATCAGTCATTGATCGCGACTAGGATGACTACAGATGAAATGTTGCCTATCATTGAGGTTATGGATCAGGTAGGTTATCATGCTATGGAGGTTTGGGGCGGTGCTACTTTCGATTCCTGCCTTCGCTATTTGAATGAGGACCCTTGGGAAAGATTGAGAGTAATCAGAAAAAACGTTAAAAAAACAAAGCTTCAAATGTTGCTTCGCGGTCAAAATCTGCTTGGCTATAAGCATTATGCCGACGATGTTGTAGAAGAATTTGTAAAGAAATCTATAGGTAATGGTATTGATATAATACGCATATTTGATGCTTTAAATGATCCGCGGAATCTTATGAAATCAGTAGAGGTAACTAAAAAGGAGGGGGGCCATGCCCAATGCGCAATATCTTATACGATAAGCCCCATCCACACGAATGAATATTTTGTCGATTTGATAAGGGAGCTTAAAAATATGGGTGCAGATTCAGTGTGCATCAAAGATATGGCGGGATTGCTTGATCCTTATAATACGTATGCCCTGGTAAGTGAGATTAAAAAGGAAACCGAAATCCCAATAGAAATACACACGCATGCTACAAGCGGTTTGGGTAGCATGACATTGTTAAAGGCGGTCGAGGCCGGTGCTGACATAATTGATACGGCAATCTCTCCTTTCGGAGAAGGAACTTCACAGCCATCCACCGAACCGATGGTCGCTGCATTAACGGGTACCGAATGGGATACCGGTTTAGATATGGAAAGATTAAACGAGGTGGCAGAATACTTTAGGCCTATTCGCGAAAAATATATATCCGAGGGGCTGCTTGATGCCAAGCTTATGGGTGTTGATATCAATACTTTAAAATATCAGGTACCCGGCGGCATGCTTTCAAATTTGGTATCGCAACTTAAACAGCAAAATGCCATGAATAAATTTGAAGAAGTTTTGAAGGAGGTTCCAAGGGTGCGAGAGGATCTCGGTTATCCTCCCTTAGTTACCCCGACCAGTCAGATCGTCGGGACTCAAGCTGTTCTTAATGTTGTTATGGGCGAAAGGTATAAGATTGTACCAAATGAGGTCAGGCAGCTTGTAAAGGGGATGTACGGGAAGACGACA
>CAZHBR010000240.1:0-2324 GCA_964530755.1 uncultured Oscillospiraceae bacterium
CAATAACAAAATCAGAGAGATAAATAAAGGCTGATCCTGTACACCTTCATTATATAAAAAAAACAAAAGGCATATTAAAAGAATATCATCAAAATGAAGAGTAATTCCAAGAAGAAGGGAATCGAATATGAAGGGAACAAAAATAAAGAGAAGAAAGCTCATCGCTTTATTAACCGGCGCGCTTCTATTATTTACCGTCTTTGGCGTGTATGCGGCTGAACGTATTATCGTACCGGATATGACGTTTGGAGGGGAAACTGTTAACCTTTCGCTTGATGATGCGATCAGGACAATGAAAACTGAGGGCAGCCGTGCGGATGCGGCAGCCGTTAACAAAAAATCCGATGAGGCAGTGGCTAAGGGCTATGCGGAGGGGGCCGAAAGCATTTTGGATCTGTTGTCAAAAATGAAAGCGATGGAGAAGTTAGGCATGTCTTCTATAGAGGCGAGCTCTTATGCTGAACAGTCGGGGGCGACAGAATTGAATGAAAAAATAATGAAGCTCCGCCGTGATTTCGCCAGATCCATGATAGATGCAAATTATGAAGCCGAGATGAATCAAATTGAGGCCGATACAATATCAATTTATTATGGTGTTCTTCAGGCGGATGAAAACCTCAGAATAGCAAAGGAAAACCTGGTTAATCAGCAAAGGGTTCTGGACAATACAAAGAAAAAATATAAGCAGGGGGTTGTCGCAAGGATTGATGTTCTCACATCTGAAACATCGGTGCTTACAGCTCAAAACGAGGTGTCAAAGGCAAAGACACTGGTGGATACAGCAAGGATGAACTTCAACATGCTTTTAGGCTATGATCTGATGCAGAAGGTTGTGCTGACGGATACCCTTAAAATGGTTGAGGAACCCAAGGGAAATCTGACTGAATGGATTAAAAGTGCGGTTTCGAACAGGAATGAAATAAAAGGAAGCGGATTTGCCGCAGAAATCCAAAAGATCCTTCTTGACAATCTAAAGTATCGCTATCCGGAGAATTCTGCTACATATTTATCTCAACAGGCCGCCTGGCTTTCTTCCGCAAAGGCCAAAGAGGACGCTCCTGTACAAATAGAAATGGATATACGCATTAAATATATGGATATGGCAGATAAGCTTGAGGAAGCAAAGGCCGCGGAGGCGGTATATGCTAATGCAAAGGAGGGAGCGCGCCTTGCCTCTATCACTTTTGATGTGGGGATGAATACCGTTTCGGATGTTCATGAAGCCGAAATACGCTTATTCCGAGCTGGTCAGGGTCTGGCAAAAGCAATTTCCGACTACGATATAGCTGTCTATTCTCTTAGGCATTCAACAGGTGTAGGCACGATGCGGATGCCGCTGTAAAGAAAGGAACGGAATATGCGTACAGCTGCACGGACAGCAGCGTTAATGGCCATTTTGGTTTTTGGCTCAAAGATTTTTGGCTTTCTTCGCGAAGTGTTCATGGCCGGTTTTTTCGGCACCAGCTATATCACCGATGCTTATGTTATGGCTAGTGCTGTGCCCGGCATTTTATTTGCTGGGGTTTTCACTTCCGTGGCTGTTTCGTTCATGCCCATCTTCTCCAAAATAGTGGAAAAGGAGGGCATGGAGGAGGGAAACCGTTTTACGGGAGAGGCCATTACGTTAGTAGTGCTCATCGCCATCGTTCTTGCAGTATCAGGCATGATCTTTTCGGATCGGCTTGTTTCTATTTTTGCCATGGGGTTTACGGGGAAAACCGCTTCTTTGACTAGCTTTTATCTTAGGATTCTATTTCCCACAATACTTTTTTCTGCCGTGATCACCTTGCTTACATCATATCTTCAGTACAAGGGGATATTCCTGCTGCCGGTTTTGGCCGGTTATTTGCAAAGCAGTTTTCTGCTGATCGCTATCGTTTTAGGCGCCCTTATATCCCACTATATTCTGCCCTTTGGCCTGTTGCTTGGGGGTATGCTTTATTCCTTGACAGTTTTTATCGGGGCTGTTAAAAACGGATTTCACCATAAATTCAGTTTTAGAGTGGGGCAATCGGCACGCAAGATAGTTTATCTTGCTGTTCCTGTTTTTATAGGAAGTACGGTCAATCAAATAAACACCTTTGTCGATAAAATGCTGGCATCAAGGCTGGTGGAGGGAAGCGTTTCCGCCTTGAACTACGGCAATTTGTTAAACGGATTAATAACAGCACTAACTGTTACTATCATAGTCACCATCATCTACCCAAGGCTGACCCAGGCGGTGGCTAAAGAGGATTATCGTAGCTTCAATGAGTTTTTAAGCAAGGGTATGACGATAAATGTCATAATCGGTCTTCCCTGTTCTTTAGGCGCCATGCTTTACA
>CAZHBR010000241.1:0-2316 GCA_964530755.1 uncultured Oscillospiraceae bacterium
AGAAAAAGCAGCAGATCGTATCTGATCATGATGGTGCTGTAACCATCACCTGGCGCATCCTCTGTGGGAATAGGATCATCCACCGTGATAACCACTCCAGGACCGACCACATCCACTACTCCCGAGCTGATTCTGTAGCGCTCAAGATCGGCCGCCATAACCTGCATCAAAGCATCCTCGCTTAAGCTCTTCTCTTCAATGGCTGCCAGCCTTTCTTCAAGATCGTTATACTCCTGGAGTATGGCATCCTTTTCCGCACGCACCTTTTTTAACTGCTGCTCAAGACTGTTTGCCTTTTCCACGGGAATAAGCCCTCCTATATCTGAGCTTTGTGCCGTTCCGATCTGCATGGAAATAAGAAAGCCGATCAGCAGTGCTAGCACCGCCATCACGATGATTTCGCTTTTTGCTTTCATACCTTTTTCTCCTGTCCTTTAAAAGAAGTCTCATTTTGACTCGGGGCTGAAGGAATAATGTCCGTCACCCCCCACTTTTATTACGCCTCTTTTAACATCTTTCGCATATAGATCATACAATACATCCTTAAGACCGTCCATGCCTTTCATTATGTTTTCCGGCGTACCTTCACATATAAGTGAATCGTATATATAAGCCTTTATGACAATAGGCGATATTTCGATCTTTTTGAAATACAGCTCATTTTCCTCCATCGATGCCAACATCTTTAATGTATCGTTTAGCACTGCATTTTCTTCCACACGCAAGGGTGTACCGGTCTCTATGTTGGCAACGGTCATACCTGAAAGCTTTGTCAACTTTGGCTCCACATCTGTTTTTCTTAAAATCATTCCTAGACCGTCTATTATAATATAGTCGTTGTCAAAAGGAATAGCGGCGCTTTCCTCTCTTTCCTCTACCGTAATAAGCAGATGATCAGGCAGCCTCCTGCTGATTTTAGCAGTTCTTATATAGGGATCCCCAAGAAGCCTGTCCTTCATTTTTTTAGTGGAAAGGACGAAGAGGTTGTCCCCTGTTTGCGCCTCGGCCACCGCTACAATCTGTTCCTGAGTATAATAACTGTTATTTAATACCGTTATTTTATGTATGTCGAAAAAATCAGATGAAAGAAAGAAATAACCACCTGTGCCTATCAAAATCAGCATGACAAATCTCAACAAATAATTTCGCTTCTTTCTTTTCTTTCTTTTTTTTGACTTGGTCTCTTTTTCCATTATTTACTATCCCCGAACCATCCTTATAGACGCCCCCAAGCTTTTTAAAGCTTCTTCAAATCTATCATATCCTCTTTGGATATGGCAAATATTTTCTATTACGCTTTCACCTTCCGCAGATAAAGCCGCAACGACAAGCGATGCTCCTCCCCGCAAATCCTTTGCTGTTACCCTTGCGCCCTTCAGCCTATACACCCCATATACGTGTGCGGTTCTTCCTTCAAGACGAATTCTGGCGCCCATCTTTTCCAGTTCATTTACATGCCTGAAACGATTCTCAAATATGGTTTCAGTAATTTTTGTGCAACCCTCGGCTGATGCCATGACGGCCATTATCTGGGATTGCATGTCGGTTGGAAATCCCGGATAAGGCATTGTTACCACCGGGTCAACGGAGCGAAGCCTTCCCCCGGCCTTCATAAAAACGGTATCGCCTTCTGTTTTTATCCGGCATCCGGCGTTTCTGTAGAGGGATAAGGTCGCATCCATGTGGGCAGGTATAGCATTTCTAAGCGCTACATCGCCCCCGCAGGCAGCGACTGCAGCTAAAATAGTACCCCCTTCTATTCGATCCGGTATGACATAGTGACTGCCTCCTCCCAGTGACCCTTTTCCGTTTACCCGGATCTCATCGGTTCCGGCACCGGATATGCATGCGCCGCAGCCGTTTAAAAAATTCTGAAGATCCACTATTTCCGGCTCTTTGGCGGGATTTTTTATGAGGGTTTCCCCCTCCGCTGCCAAAGCTGCCATCATGATATTTTCCGTGGCACCGACGCTTTGGAATTCTAATGGGATGACGGTGCCGATAAGACGCGATGCCTTGCATTCCAAAACCCCGTCGTTTTCTTCAATCACCACGCCTAGCCGTTTAAGGGCCGAAAGATGTATGTCTATAGGCCGTGATCCGATGGCACAGCCGCCGGGATGGGTGAGCTTAACCTGCCCGCACCGTGCAAGGGTAGGACCCATCAAAAATACAGATGATCGTATTTCCTTCATCAAATCAGGCGGGATAACAAATGTGTCCAGGGTGGAGCTATCCACCGTTATGATGCCTTTTTCCCGAGTGAGATCGGAAGAGCGTCGTGTAGGGAAAGAGTATACGTCCTGGTGTAGATCT
>CAZHBR010000242.1:0-2311 GCA_964530755.1 uncultured Oscillospiraceae bacterium
TAAGGTTGCCCCCCCGTTTAAACAGGCTGAATTCGATATCATGTACGGGGCGGGGATTTCTAAGGAAGGGGACATCTTAGATTGCGCTGTCAATATGGGAATCGTCGACAAAGCCGGGGCCTGGTATAGCTTTGGGGGAGACCGCATAGGGCAGGGAAGGGAGAATGTGAAGAATTATTTATCTGAACATGAGGAAATGCTTGATGATATCGCCTCTGCATTGATTTCTTCTATATCCAAAAAGCAAATCGTTGACGAGGATGGGGTTATCCAGGAATAAATTTGACAAACAAGTTGAATCATGATAAATTAATTATGTTTGTTAACCGCTCAGAAAAGGCTCTATGAAAATGCGCAGCGGCGCTGCCTCAGATGGCGAGTTCCGGCAAGGAGGGGAAGAAAGAAGTGTATGCAATAGTGGAAACCGGCGGCAAGCAATACAGGGTGAGCGAGGGTGATGTGATAGCCGTAGAAAAGCTCGATGCTAAGACCGGGGATAAAATCACATTGGAAAAAATACTCGTTTTTTCAGACGGTGACAGGATGGATATAGGCAACCCGTATGTGGAGGGAGTCAGCATTCAAACCACGGTTTTAGAAAACGGAAAAGGCAAGAAAGTTGTTGTTTTTAAGTTTAAATCGAAGAAGAATTATCGCAAAAAGCGAGGGCACAGGCAACCGTATACCAAATTAAAGATTGAAACTATAGCTTCCGCGAATTAGCGATAATCATCGGATAACCGCACAAGTAAAGGAGGTGTGGCAAATGGCATCTAAAAAAGGCGTAGGCAGTACCAGAAACGGCCGCGACAGTCAGGCAAAAAGGCTGGGCGTTAAAAGGGCAGATGGGCAGACGGTCAGTGCCGGAAGCATCCTGGTCAGACAAAGAGGCACAAAGCTTCATCCCGGAAACAATGTAGGCAAAGGAGGAGACGACACTCTGTTTGCAAAGGTCGAAGGGACTGTCAAGTTTGAGAGGTTCGGCAAAACCAGAAAAAAGGTAAGTGTATATCCAAAAGAAGCATAGCTTTAAGCCTCTATCCAGATAGAGGCTTTCATTTTCACATTAGTTGCGAGGAGAACGATGTTTGCGGATAAAGCTATAATAACCATAAAGACCGGAAAGGGGGGAGACGGCTGCGTTTCCTTTCGCCGGGAGCCATTTGTTCCCGATGGCGGCCCCGATGGCGGCAACGGCGGTAACGGCGGTAACGTTGTGTTTTTTGCAGATGCAAATATGAATACGCTGCTGGATTTTCGTTATAAAAGAAAATATGAGGCTGAAAAAGGTGAGGATGGCCGCAAGAAAAAACAGTTCGGAAAGAATGGCAGTGATCTGATCATTCCCGTTCCGGTTGGAACGATAATCTACGATGATGTATCGGGGGACATAATAAAGGATATGGCGAAGGCAGGCGAAAGCTTTATCGCTTTAAGAGGCGGTAAAGGGGGCAAAGGAAATACTCATTTTAAAAGCTCAATCAGACAGGCCCCAAATTTTGCTGAAGCAGGTGAAGCCGCTTTGGAAAAAAGGATAAGGCTGGAGCTGAAATTATTAGCGGACGTCGGCTTAATCGGATTTCCCAATGTTGGTAAATCTACGCTGTTAAAAGCGGTTACAAGAGCCAGGCCCGAGATCGGAAACTATCACTTCACTACTTTATCTCCCAATCTGGGGGTTGTAAAATATCATGATAAGGATTTTGTGATGGCAGATGTGCCGGGGCTGATTGAAGGGGCCCATAAAGGATCCGGATTGGGGATCGATTTCCTAAGGCACATTGAACGGACCAGGCTTTTGATACATCTAGTGGATGTGTCGGGTTCCGAGGGCAGAGATCCCGTTAATGATTTTGAGATGATTAATAACGAACTCGCATCTTACGGGGCGGGAATTGAGCAAAAACCCCAGCTTGTGGCTGCAAATAAGATTGATCTCGCAACGGAAGAGCAGCTGGAAAAATTTATATCAGCAATAAAGAATAAGGGTTACACCGTATATCCCATATCGGCATTCCTGCAAAAAGGTGTAGATTTGCTCGTGTCGGCCGTATACTCCGCTTTGAAGCATCTTCCTGACATAAAGGAAGCGGAGACGACGATAGCCGAGGCTGCTGACGCCGGGCACCATAAAATTACCTGCACAAAGGAGGGTACAATTTTCGTTCTTTCTGGAAAGCGGTTGGAGAAAATCTATCGATCTACGAATTTTAACGATCTTAGCTCTATTCATTACCTGTATAAATACATCGATAAAAGCGGCGGTTTGGAACAGATGAAAAAAATGGGTCTGCAAGACGGGGATATCGTT
>CAZHBR010000243.1:0-2269 GCA_964530755.1 uncultured Oscillospiraceae bacterium
CTTCCTGTAGATGCATAAATATAATGAGAAAAAGTATCCACATAGTAAAACTGCCAATTTCAATTATGCACAGAGTTATCCACAGTATCAACAGAACAGGAATCAGGCTCAATAATGCGCTAAAAACGACATTTTTCGCGGTATGATCACAGCCTGTGTAAACGTCTGAGTGAATTTTAAGTGCATATATATTTTCAGATGCAATAAAGGAATGGCACGGGTTTTGTAGAATAAGTAATTAAAGATTCGTAGTAAGTAAAGGGGGCGTCAATATGAGAGTTATTATAAGTACCAAGAATTTCAATGCGAGCGACCATTTAAAGGAAATCATTGAAAGCAAATTTGAAAAATTGGGAAAATACTTTTCCAAGGATATTGTGGCAAATGTAACATTGACGATGGAAAAGGGTAGGAAAAAGATTGAGGCTACGATAAACGCCAAGGGAACCATTTTTCGTGCCGAGGAGACTACCAACGATGTTTATACAGGCGTGGACAGGGTTGTGGATAAGCTAGCCACGCAGATGTCCCGCTTCAAGACAAAACTTCAAAGGAAGCACAAGGATCACAAGGAATTTATGTTTGCAAATCTGCCCGAGGCGGCGGAGCCGGAACAAAGCGAGATTGTTCGGAGGAAAAAGTTCGATTTGATTCCGATGGCGGTAGACGAGGCGATCATGCAAATGGAGTTGGTGGGTCATACCTTTTACATCTTTTTAAATATGGAAACTGATTCGGTGGCTGTGGTCTATAAAAGGGAGGACGGCAATTACGGTCTCCTTGAACCGAATTATTGATAGACATTTGACATTGCCGGGTTCATATCCCGGCTTTTTTACTATATCTATTGAAAATTGTAATCTGATTGGATACAATTAAGAATGGTATTCCAAAGAGGGGAAAAAGGGTTCGATGAAAGATATCATTTCCAATATTATATCCGGGTTTGGCGTGACGGATGTGATTGACGTCGCTATCGTATCTTTTGTCGTCTATAAGGTGCTGCGCTTTATAGAGGAGACCCGTGCAGAACAACTTGTTAAGGGGCTTGCAATTCTTGTGGGCGCGACAATTTTATCAAGTGAAAGCATCTTAAATCTTCACACCCTGAACTGGATCCTTGAAGGCACGCTCACGTTGGGTGTGATAGCCCTGATAATAGTGTTTCAACCTGAGCTTAGAAGGGCGCTCGAATATATAGGGCGAAGTAAGATTATCAGAAAGCAGTTTGGGGAAATAAATAAGGAGAGGGCAAAGCAGATTACATCCACTATTATAAAGGCGGTAGACTTTTTTTCTGCCAATCGGGTCGGTGCATTGATCATTCTTGAACGGGAAATAGCCCTAAACGATATAGTGGAAACAGGAACAAAAATAGACGGTGAGGTATCCGAGGAAATGCTTGGTGCCGTGTTTTACGGGGGCGCGCCCCTTCACGACGGTGCGGCAATAATCAGGGGTGACAGGATACTGGCCGCAGGTTGTGTGCTTCCGCTCACCGAAAATCGCACACTTGGCAAGGATCTTGGAACAAGGCACAGGGCCGGTATAGGTATTACCGAAAATTCGGATGCCATAGCTTTGATCGTATCCGAGGAAACCGGCATCATATCCCTCGCCATCGATGGGAAGCTTTCCCGTTTTCTTGACATAAAGACTGTTGAAAAAACTCTTTTGAACTTGTATCTGCATCAGTTCTCCAAAGAGGGCAATGTCAGCATGCTGTTAAAGCTGTTTAAGCGGAAGGGCCGGGGACATGAAGAATAAGAAAAAGACCGGCTCTTTGGTGAGCCGTAAGACGTTCACCGTTATAATCTCCATCGCGATAGCATTGTTTCTTTGGGCTTACGTTATCGGAGAGGTAAATCCCACGATCAAACAGCCCCTGCTCAATGTTCCTGTGCAGCTTTTAAATATACAATCCCTTCATGCGAGAGATCTTGCTATAGCCGGCAGCGAGCAATATACCGTGGATGTGGTGGTGGAGGGCAAAAGATCGTACATTCTGAAGGCAGATCCGGAAGATATCCTGGCCGAAGCTGATCTGTTTGGCTGGAGTAAAGGAGAAAATTATATACCGGTCAATGTTCTTGTGCCGGATAATCTTCGAATCATTGAGATAAGGCCTGCTAAAATTCAGGTAAATATCGAAGATCTGGTGGCTGTGAGCCGCCCGGTTGTCGTAGTATATTCGGGTGGTTTGCCGGACAGCACCGAAGAAGGTGCCGTGGACATTGATACGCATGACACGGTCAAAATCCTCGTCGGG
>CAZHBR010000244.1:0-2268 GCA_964530755.1 uncultured Oscillospiraceae bacterium
TATCAGGCGATATTTCCGGATCTGGATTTGCCATAGGAAATACTATCGAATTTTTTCGCATAGACCGGATCATTTTTTCTGTAACTAGATTCTTTGATGAGACCCCGATAAACACATCCGCATTCACCATAGCCTCAGCAAGACCCCCGATCAAATGGTCAGGGTTTGTCGTATCGGCTATTTCCTGATGAACCCAATTTTCATACTTTTTATTTGCATTAAGGATGCCCTTTCGGCTGCATGCAATGATCTGCTTTACGCCGACCGATTTAAGAATTCTTATTACAGCAGACCCTGCCGCTCCGACACCGCTTACAACGACGCGTATTTCTTTCCATTCCTTACATACTATTTTCAGAGCATTCATCAAAGCCGCCAAAACGACAACAGCAGTACCATGCTGATCGTCATGAAATACAGGAATCGATAAATCTTTTTTTAGGCGCCGTTCGATTTCCACACAACGTGGAGACGAAATATCCTCCATGTTAATGCCTCCAAAAGTCGGCTCTATCATCTTCACGGTGCGCACTATATCCTCCACATCTTTTGAGGCTATACAAATAGGAAACGCATCAACGCCTCCCAACTCTTTAAACAGCACGGCCTTTCCTTCCATAACAGGAAGTGCCGCCTCCGGCCCTATATCCCCAAGGCCTAAAACAGCCGTACCATCTGTGACTATGGCAACCAGATTTCCCTTAGCCGTATAATTATAAACTTTATCATGATTTTTATTTATGACACGGCAAGGCTCAGCTACCCCCGGCGTATACGCTATCGACAAATCCTCTGCGCAGCGAACAGCTACCTTGCTTTTGACTTCAATTTTACCGCGCCATTTTTCATGAAGCTCCAAGGCTTTTTTCTGCAGGTCCATTACTTATCCTTTCTCCTTCGCATTGCCTCAATTGAAGGAAGAGGCCTTCCGGACATAAACTGCACCATGGCACCGCCACCGGTGCTGACATATCCGAATTTCGTTATATCTGTGAATTTTTGTGCCGCAGCTACAGAATCTCCTCCGCCAATAACAGAATATGCATCTAAATCCGCTATGGCTTGCCAAACGCTTTTCGTCCCATTTTCAAAGAGTGGATTTTCATAGACACCGACGGGGCCGTTTATAAAGATCGTCTTTGCATCTTTCAAGATGTTTTTATATTCTGAAATGGTTTTACTGCCAACATCCATATATATTTCCTCGACCGGAAGAAGAGACGTTTCTATCTCCTCCCTTTTGCCATTCGACTCATAGGCCAAATCTACGGGATACAGTATTACACCGGGATAATCGTTAAGATACCGCTTTGCCGATTCAATAAAGATATCAAGGGATCTATCCGTTATGAATGATTTTTTTTTGCTTCCGATATTGATTCCCTGTGCCAGCAGCATAATTTCACCAGTGATACCCCCGCATAAAATCCGATCAGCTGCACCGGATGCAAGAACGCTTTCCATCATACCAAACGCATCGGAAATTTTAGCGCCTCCTAAAACGAACACGCATGGTTTAGCCGGATTTTCTAACACCTTCATCAATGAATTGATCTCTTCAACAAAAAGCAATCCTCCCGCATAGGGAAGCAGTTCCTGAAAAGCAACCATCGAAGGGGCATTGCGGTGGGCCGCAGAAAAAGCTTCGTTGATATAGCAGTCAGCGAGGGGGGCCAGATTCCTTACAAGATAGGTGTCGGTCATTTCCCTGGGATTAAGTTTTACAGCGTTTTCGAATGTTGAAACTTCCTCTGTCAGATATCTTAAATTTCCAAGCAGTATCGCCTCCCCGGGCTTCAGGCTTCGTATCGCATTTTTTGCGGCGGGTCCCGCCACATCGTCAATATAGACAACATTTTTCCCAAGATATTCGGACAATTTAGCCGCATGCTCTTCCATTGATATTAAGTTGCTATAATCAAGAGTATCCCCCTGATGAGCAATGATAACGATTTTGGCATTGCTATCAAGAAGCTTTTGTATTGTCGGAAGACTTTTCAAAATCCTGTTGTCATTTACAATTTTTTTAGTCACCCTGTCAATAGGCGAATTAATATCTAAGCGGAGAAGGACAGTTTTCTCCGCATAATCATATTCATCCATATGGGGTATTGATATTATTTCCATGACGGCAATCCTAAATATTTATTTGTTTCGGCGACGGCCTTATCCCCCTCGGTCTGCATTTCCAAAGCTGCCCTTATTCCATCGATTGTTTCGGGAATAGTAACTGATTCTTGGGGGATATGAAGTCCAAACATTATATCC
>CAZHBR010000245.1:0-2243 GCA_964530755.1 uncultured Oscillospiraceae bacterium
ATCCGAAAAATAGAGGATCTTCTTTATTATTATCCCAGGGATTACGAGGATAGAAGGAAGATTAGCAATGTTGCATCGCTTACCGAAGGCGAATCGGTTTTGATCAATGGGAAAATAAAATCCATGATAAGAAGCAGGTACCGCGGTAGAAAACATATTTTAAGACTGTCAATTCGAGATGATACAGGAGAAATAGAGGTACTATTCTTCCACAGTCCCTATTTGGAACGTCTGTTGCTAAAAGATGTCGCGTATGGGTTTTTTGGAAAAGTAAGCTTAAGAGGCGGGCGCCTTATGATGGTACACCCTGAAATAGATCTAAATCCCGAAGGATCGGCAAAGGCAATCCTTCCGATTTACCCTTTACCGGGCAGACTTACGCAAAATGAGATCAGAAAATGGCAAAAAGAAGCCTTACTTTTGCTCCCGCAGCTTGAAGATTACATGCCGGAGGAAGTGCGCACAAAAAACAGGTTGTGCGGGCTGGAATATGCTATAAGGCATATTCACTTTCCAAAAGACGTTCAAAAGCTCAAAGAGGCGAGATACAGGCTCATATTCGATGAACTGTTTCTATTGCAGCTTGGCCTGTCATTTGTTAAACGAAAGCATGCAAGTGCAAAACACGGAATAATATTTCCGGCTGAAACGGATATAGAACCGTTTATCCGACAGCTTCCTTTTGTAATGACAGGTGCCCAAAAGCGTGTTGTTGATGAGATAGAAAAAGATATGGAAAGCTCTAAAGTGATGAACAGGCTGGTGCAGGGAGACGTGGGCTCGGGGAAAACTGCAGTCGCCGCAGCCGCAATTTATAAAGCAGTTAAAAGCGGGTGGCAAGCCGCGATGATGGCCCCGACGGAAATACTGGCACGCCAGCACTACGAGCTTTTGTCACGGTCATTTTCCTCCTTCGGTATTAAAACAGGCTTTCTTTTTGGAAATTTAAGACAGCGACAAAGACAAGAGCTGCTTGATGGCCTGGCAGATGGATCTATCGATGTCCTGACAGGAACTCATGCTGTAATTAGTAAGGATGTCAGGTTTTTAAGGCTGGGCCTTGTGGTCACCGACGAACAGCATCGCTTTGGCGTGAATCAAAGGAGTTTCTTAAGCGATAAAGGCGTGAATCCCGATGTTCTTGTGATGACCGCAACCCCTATTCCAAGATCTTTGGCACACATTCTTTACGGGGATCTTGATATGTCGGTCATCGATGAAATGCCCCCCGGCAGAAAATCGGTGATTACAAAAGCTTTCGATGAAGCGGGAAGAAAAGCTTCCTATGACATGATGAGAAAAGAGGTGGAAAAGGGTCATCAGGCATACGTTGTTGCACCTTTGATAGACGAATCCACTGCGCTTGATGTCCGATCGGTCAAAGAGCTTTATGAAGAGATCAGGAAGCGTTTTGCCGGCTTCAGGATCGGCTTGATGCACGGGGACATGAAGCAGAGGCAAAAAGAGCAGACTATGGAGGCTTTCCGGTCAGGAAACATTGACATCCTTGTTTCCACGCTTGTAATAGAGGTGGGTATTAATGTTCCAAACGCCACTTTTATGTTGATAGAAAATGCCGAAAGGTTCGGTCTTGCTGCACTGCATCAGCTCAGGGGACGGGTTGGAAGAAGCGATGCACAATCGTTTTGCATTTTGATAACAGAGGGAAGAAGTGAAATAGCGAAGAAAAGAGCCCTTGTATTGGAAAATGAAAACGATGGCTTTCGCATAGCAGAAAAAGATCTGCTTCTGCGGGGTCCGGGAGAATTCTTCGGAGTCAGACAGCATGGCTTACCTGAGTTTGAGCTTGCAGATTTATCAAAGCATGAATCTGTATTTCATATTGTTTCTAGGGAGGTGTCTGCTTTATTGGAAAAGGATCCCGATCTTGAATTCGGGAAACATAAAATTTTAAAACAAAAATTACATAAAAGCTTTAGAAGCCTTGCAAATGCAGGAATATAAGGCCGTGGCAATTCGGTCCATGTCATGAAATTATTACATCGCATACTTTGATCTCTTAAGGTTAAATTATAAATGTAATAGGAGGTGAATACAATGGCATCAAGCAACACCATAGTAGTTACAGGCGCAAAAGCAGGGTTGAAAAATATGAAAACTGAAATTGCCAATGAGCTTGGCCTGACAAATTACGAAAACATGGACAAGGGTAATCTGACAGCCAGACAGAACGGTTATGTAGGCGGATATATGACTAAAAAATTGGTTGAAATGGCAGAGCA
>CAZHBR010000246.1:0-2240 GCA_964530755.1 uncultured Oscillospiraceae bacterium
GTTTATGCTTTCCATACTTTTATATCCGGAAATCATTTGTTCGCGAATCTTTTTCTTATCCCTGGAAATCAGAAATTCCGCAAGGATTTCCCGAATCAATCCGCTTCGACTTTTACTGTCTTCCTTGGCGACAAGGTCTATTCGCTTTAAAAGAGTCTCCGGCAGACTTACAATTACTTTTTTAAAATTTGACATATGCTCACCTCATTTGAAGATATTCACCCTATTGTATATATTAATATATATACGTCAGCTATATATCACAATATATATAAAGTGTCGCATTTTGTCAAATATCAAGTTTTGGCATTGCATTTCACCAATGTCCGGTAAATGGCTTTGGCAGTCATATCTGCAACATCACCTGCAATTAATCCGTGTTCGCCCTGCGCTTCCGCAGCCAAATCACCTGCCAGTCCATGAATATAGACACCGGAAATTGCCGCTTCCAGACAGGAACACCCTTGTCCCGCCAAGGCCCCGATGATTCCGGACAGCACATCTCCGGTTCCTCCGGTTGCCATACCGGGATTTCCTGTCGTATTAATATATGTCTTTTCGTCGGGGGTTGCCACCAGGGTGCCCATGCCCTTAAGTACTGTCACAGCACCGGTTTTCTTTGAAAGACGTAGCGCTGCAGAAGATCGATGTGCCTGAATCTTTTGAACTTCGCAATTTAGCAATCTGGCGGCTTCACCGGGATGCGGCGTAATTATTATCCTTTCTCCTATGCGTTTAATATCGTGCAAAAGCTCCGGATACTTTGCCAGAAGATTCAATGCATCTGCATCGAGAATAAAAGCACCGCATTTCGATTCAATAATAGTTTTTATCAATTCTACATTGGATTTTTCATCTCCCAGCCCCGGACCGATAACAATTGCCCGACAGGCGTCAAGCTGATCCGGTGAAAGCCTCCGAGAGATACAAATGGCTTCAATCACACCTACCTGTATGATTGAGAAGAGTTCATCAGGTACGGATACCAGAACTAATCCTGCTCCGCTTCGCAGTGCACCCCTTGCCGATAGCACCGCGGCTCCTGCCATACCTTTTTTCCCTGCAACAATTAAAACCCTTCCGCAATCGCCTTTATGTAAATCTTTGGGACGCTTCTTGATCATAGTATTGACAAGGGTCTCATCAATTAAACCCGGTTTGTCCATTTTTTTACCCCTATACACGTAGATTTCTTCTTCATGTATTCTAATATCAAATTTATAATTCGTAAACCATATCCGAACGGATTTAATAAATTTGTCATATTTGAAAAGCTCCTTTAATTTTTTTAGGAATGCTTGCGTGACTAACCCTATATAGTTTATAATTAAGAACTATTGAACAGATCGTTTAAGGGAGATGAAACCAAGTATGGATACCATAGGACAGGATACCTGCCCGCCGGACAAACAAAATGAATCAAATAATCGCACATAGATCTGCTTTTCAAGACTGCATCAAGCAGCGGATTCTCCTCCGGTGATAATGCGGCCCCCTTTATTACATGCTGATAATTGTGCGAGAAATAAAGGAGGTGCCGTATAAAATGGAATACAAGGCAGAAAAACCGCTCTGCGACGCCGGCCAAATCATTTTACTGATCAGAAATAAACAATATGTCAAAGCAAGGGAATTGCTATTGAGTTTCAACGAGGTCGATATCGCTGAAATCTTGGAAGAGATTATGGATGAGCTCGGTGTGGATAAGACCATTATAGTATTTCGCACCCTCCCAAAAGACATTTCCGTAGAGGTGTTTTCCCGCCTTGCAACAGATGAACAGCTTTCAATCATAAACGGGATCACAGACAAAGAAATCAAATTCATCATCGAGGAGCTTCCCTTTGATGATATGATAGATGTGCTGGAGGAGCTTCCTGCAAACATAGTTGACAAAATCCTTGAAAAAACACCAAAGGATGAACGGCGTCTCATAAATACTTTTCTCAATTATCCTGAAAATACTGCAGGCAGCATCATGACTCCCGAGTACATAAGCCTGCGCAAAGACATGACCGTAAAACAGGCCCTTGCCCACATTAAAAGAGAAGGTATGGACAGTGAGACCGTATACACTTGTTACGTTAAAGATAACGGCAGAAAGCTGCAGGGGATCGTATCGCTGCGCACTCTTGTAATCTCCGATGATAACACACCCGTTTCGGATATTATGCTGAAGGACTTTGTCTGCGTCAATGCTTTTTCAGACCAGGAGGATGTTTCTAATCTTTTTAAAAGAT
>CAZHBR010000247.1:0-2233 GCA_964530755.1 uncultured Oscillospiraceae bacterium
ATCACAAGAAGATTATCCTTGTCTGCGGCTATCATCAGGGCATCAAGATTTCTCATAGCTTTGTCGGAACGCCAAGTCTGGGCCAGGGCCACCGCCGCCCGCTTCAAATTCCCCGCATGCTCTTCCAATTTTTTTTCAAATTTTTCTGTCAGGGTAAAGGCATCGGCTACTGAGCCGGCAAAGCCGGTGATAACAGAATTTTTGTAAATTTTTCGTACTTTTTTTGCGGATCGCTTCATTATGGCAGTCTGCCCCATGGTTACCTGCCCATCGCCTCCGATGCATACTTCGCCGTTTTCGCGCCTTACCGCAACTATGGTCGTCGCTTGAAAGTCCGTCATTTTCTCCTCCTGAATCAGTCGATTGTTCTAATTATTCTTTATACCCGCATTCGGCATTTGAACAAACATATTTTGAGGTTTTTGTTTTCTTTTCCATTAGAAGGGAGCCGCATGTGGGACAACCCTTCTCTATCGGTCGATTCCAATACATCTGATTGCATTCAGGATAACCGCTGCAACCGTAAAAGAGCCTGCCGGTCCTGCTTTTTCTTGCAACGATATCCTTGCCGCAACGGGGACATTTCACGTTGATCTTTTGAACTTTGGCTTTTGTGTTTTTACATTCCGGATAGCCGCTGCAGGCCAGAAATTCACCGAAACGTCCATGCTTAACCACCATTGGCTTTCCGCAGAGCTCACAGACCTCGTCTGTCATCTCATCCTCTATTTTAATTCTTTCAATATCCTTGTCGGCTATTTCCAGCTCTTCCCTTAATGTCCCGTAAAAATCGCTGACTATATCCTTCCAGTTGACATTTTCAACTTCCACCGCATCTAACTTATCCTCCATGGCAGCCGTAAAACTGGCATCTACAATCTCCCTGAAGTATTTCTCCATCAACTCCGTAACAACAAAACCAAGCTCTGTTGGAGAGAGGATCCTCTTTTCCCGGACGACGTATTTCCGATCTATCAGAGTCGCTATAATAGGGGAATAGGTGCTTGGCCTTCCTATATTTTTTTCCTCCAGATCCTTCACAAGCGATGCCTCTGTAAAACGCGAAGGAGGCTGAGTGAAATTCTGTTCGCCCTGCACGTTCAGAAGTTTTAATATCTCCCCTTCCTTCAGCGGCGGAAGATTTTTTTCTTCATCCTCCTCGCCTGCGTTATTGTAGATCTTCAAATATCCATCAAACTTCAGATGGCTTCCCGTGGCCTTAAACAGATAATCCCCGTTTTCAATTTCGGCGGTATTGTTTTGGAAGACCGCAGAAGCCATTCTGCTGGCTATAAACCGAGACCATATCAATTTATAAAGACTGTATTGATCCTTGGTTAAGGATCCTTTTATCTCATCGGGGTGCAGGTCCACGCTGCTTGGGCGGATCGCTTCATGGGCATCCTGGACATCCTTTTTCCGGTTTGTATAGACGTGATTCCCCACGTATCTATCGGAATATTTTTCGCTTACGTAGCGCATGGCTGCCTCATTGGCATCAGAGGAAACACGGACCGAATCGGTTCGGATGTAGGAGACAAGCCCTATGGTGCCATGCCCTTTTATATCGATGCCCTCATAAAGCTGTTGTGCTACAAACATCGTTTTTCTTGTATAAAAACCAAGCTTGTTTGATGCCTCCTGCTGCAAGGTGCTCGTTGTGAAGGGTGGCAGGGGCCGCTTGACCCTTTCCTTTTCTTCAACCTTTTTCACCCTGAACTTTAACGGGTCAAGAGAGGATAGGATCTCATCTGATTTTTCCTTGTTGTCCACACTTATTCTCTTGCCTTTATGTTCGGCCAGCCTCGCGATAAACTGACGCCTTCCTCCATCGCCATCCTCCTGGATTTTTTCCAGCAACGCTGTCAAAACCCAGTATTCCCTCGGAACGAATTCTCTTATTATCTTTTCTCTGTCGCAGATTATTTTCAATGCCGCCGACTGAACCCTGCCTGCTGAAAGTCCCCGCCTCACCTTTCGCCAAAGCAAAGGGCTGATCTTGTAGCCGACAAGACGGTCTACCACCCGCCGCGCTTGCTGGGCATCCACGAGCCTTCTGTCTATTTCCCTTGGATTCTTTACAGCGCTCTGTACGGTTTTCTTTGTTATCTCATTAAACACTATCCTGCATTTTTCTTTTTCATCGATGTCTAAAAGATGGGCTATGTGCCAGGATATAGCCTCACCCTCGCGATCCGGGTCGGTGCCAAGATATATTTTCCCCGCCGCCTTG
>CAZHBR010000248.1:0-2194 GCA_964530755.1 uncultured Oscillospiraceae bacterium
TACTTAAAAAGTTATGTGACAAGGGTATTTTTCAAAATGAAAATGCAGTGGTTTCATCTCAAATTTCAAAGGATGAATATTACGCTAAGCAAAGTATACGTTTCGTGGAGGATACCTTTGGAGGGTCACTGCCGAAATTTCTAACATCTTTTATCAGTGGTAAAAAATTAAGTAATCATCAAGCCGAAGAGTTGAAAAGATTGATTGATGAGCACAAGGAGGTGTAGCAATGAGTGAACTATTTCTTACTGTTTTAAATATGAGCCTTACGGCAAGTTACGCAATCTTCTTTGTGATACTTGTCAGGCTATTGCTCAAAAAAGCTCCAAAAATCATCTCCTATGCCTTATGGGGTGTGGTTGCTTTTCGTCTTATAATTCCATTCTCCTTTGAAAGTATGTTCAGTCTTATGCCCCGGAATGTGAATCCTGTTCCGATCCCTCCTGATATTATCTATCAGCAAAGCCCGCAGATTAATAGTGGGATGGCAGCATTTGATTCGTTTGTAAGTCAATCACTTCCCACACCGGCTGTTGGGGCAAGTGTAAATCCATTGCAGATTTATACAGAATTAGCTGCTTATATCTGGGTCATAGGAATAATAGCATTGCTTCTTTATAGCCTTGTATCTATTTTTATCTTAAAAAGGCAGCTTAAAAGTGCACAGTTAATAGAGCAAAATATCTTCGAAGCCAAGAATTTGAAAACCCCATTTGTGCTTGGCTTAATAAGACTAAAGATATATTTACCGGTTGGACTTAATGCTTCCGAAAGGAGCTATATTCTGCTACATGAACAAACCCATATTCACCGAAAGGACCACATCATTAAGGTATTGGCTTTCTTAACACTGACAATTCACTGGTTTAATCCTCTGGTATGGATTGCTTTTATGTTAATGAGTACGGATATGGAACTTTCCTGTGATGAAAGAGTGCTGAAAGAAATGAATGGAGATATTAAAAAGCTTTATGCTAATTCATTGTTATCGCTTGCTATTAGAAAGCATATTTTAAATGGAAGCCCCCTTGCCTTTGGCGAGGGAAATATAAAAGGCAGAATTAAAAATGTGATGAACTATAAAAGGCCAAGGTTTTGGGTAATTGTTTTGATAGTTATTATTGTAACAGCAGTTGGAATCGGACTTATGTCCAATCCTAAGGCTTCGACATCATTTAACGGTTCAGCCTATCGAGTTGAAGAAATTCTATACCAAGCACCCCAGTACTCTTTTATCTATACTTTGGATACTGTACCTCAGTACTGTATCTCATCGGATTATCAGCTTTACAGTAAGCAGGCCACTGAGGAGGATTGGAATATGCACGATGGGCTATTTCAATATCAAATTAGCAAGCAGGATCTATACGCATTATTTAATCCACTTTATAACGATATTCATAAAGAAATAGATCAAAAAAAATTAATCTATCGTGCAGATTCAAAGGATGATAACGGAACTTTCTACTTGGTAATTCAGCTTAAAAACGGAGATGTATTATTAGCAGTGGGGTATGATAATGTGGATATGTGCCGCATTCGCTGGCTGTATAGATTAGAAAAAATAAGTGACAGTAATGGTGAAGCCATCAATATAAATTTCGAAACTGAGGATATTGCAAAATTTGTTGAGGACAACTTAAAGGTTATTATGTCCTCGCCAAAAACTTCTTCTAATCCACTGGATTATATCAATGCCCATAACAACGAATATGAAAATTTCTTCAAGTATGGCGGTGAAGATGCCTTACAATATATGCTTTCGCAGTTTGAGGCCGGTAATGCCCAAGGACTGCGGGGGCAAATATTGATGGTACTGTGTAAAGAGCTCTTGGGGGCACGCAATAACGTTGCCGATGCATCGTTGTCTCCACAGCAATGGTATAATGCACTATCCATTCGCCAGGAAATAAAACTTCCAAATTATGAGTATGACGGTCGGGATCTAATTGAACAGCTTGTCTATGACACTGAAATAGACAAGAATTCAGACCCTAAAGGGGGAGGATTTATAGTTGTCGCCCCCAAAATTTTTGGAAGCTATGAGGAAGAAAATCTGCTAAAGGTCTTTGTAACCACTTATAGTTCAAGATATAAACTCTATGATAATACTTTATCGGAAGAAGGGGCCAGCGTTGTCCCGGCGGCCATCACCTATCATAAAAATAACAGTGGTATCTATATCCTGGAAAAA
>CAZHBR010000249.1:0-2183 GCA_964530755.1 uncultured Oscillospiraceae bacterium
AGCTGGCAGAAAGGCTCTCTCACATGCTTTGTCATGTCAACCTCATAATGTTGAATCCGATAAAAGGGAACCCGCTTAAAGGATCAAAAAGGGAGGCCGCTAAGGAATTTCTTGCTATTCTTACGGCAAAGGGGATTTCCGCTACCATCCGCCGGGAAATGGGGGGCGATATCGATGCAGCGTGCGGCCAGCTCAGGCGTAGAAACCTTGAAGACAATTGAAAAAGCTGATATTATAAGGGTCAGGCAGGCATCTTTGGACAAGGGAGTATCTAATGGACGAAAAGATCAAAGTGATAACGCCTAGGTATCAGCAGATTGCAGCCGATGTAGCGGCTAGAATTGTGGACAGGCATTATAAAGTGGGGGATCGCATATATACGCGATCATCTTTGGCCAGTCAGTACAAGGTCTCACCTGAGACTGCAAGAAGGGCTATAGCGATTCTCGCTGATTTAAAAATCGTTGAAACTGTGAGGGGCAGCGGTGTCACCATTTTGTCTCAGGAAAATGCGATGAAGTTCGTTCGCCAGTTTCGCGACATTAAGACTGTTGCAGCGATGAAAACCGATATATTGAGGGAGCTTGACAGGCAGGCTGACGATGCAAAGGAACTAAAAAAAGGCATCGTTAAGCTTATGGATCGCATTGAGCGGTTTAAAACGATAAATCCTTTCGTTCCG
Source organism: uncultured Oscillospiraceae bacterium (assembly GCA_964530755.1). GTDB lineage: Bacteria > Bacillota > Clostridia > Peptostreptococcales > Anaerovoracaceae > CAYRNC01. The sequence goes on from CAZHBR010000249.1 coordinate 683, forward strand.
TTTGAGGCGACGATTGAGGAATCTTCCATGTGCGACGGAAAGACTCTGTCTGAGGTGAATTTTTGGCACAGCACCTCGGCAACGGTTGTCGGGATCAGGCATAAAGATGTTCTGCTGATGTCGCCGGGACCTTATGCGTTAATGTATGCGGGGGATACCATCTATTTTGTCGGTGATGATAGCAGTCAGATCAGGGTGGAGGAATTTGTTCGGGGATCTATAGGGAAATAGGTTTTCTTATTCTCTTTATTGCGCCGTCACGGCGTATTTTTTTATTCAACTTGCCCGCAAATAAGAATTTTTTAAGGCTTGACACAAGTGCCTACTTGATGTTATCTTTGAATAGTTACTTTGGAAGAAAGGTGATTGAGCATTGATACGTTTTGAAAATGTAAGCAAGAAATATGGGAAAAGCATGGTCCTCGACAGGCTCAGCTTCGGCATTAAGCCTGAGCAGTTTGTCGTACTTATAGGGCCAAGCGGATGCGGAAAGACCACAACCCTGAAGATGATAAACCGCCTCATCGAGCCTAACGAGGGCAAGGTATATATAAATAACGAAGACATAACGAGCATGAATCCGGTTACCCTGAGAAGAAGAATAGGTTATGTAATACAGCAGATAGGTCTGTTTCCGAATATGACCGTTGAGCAGAATATAACGATAGTTCCAAAACTGCTCAAATATCCTAAGGAAGAATGCAAAGATATTGTGCATGAACTGCTTGAATTAGTCGGTATGCCCTACAGCGAAAATGCCCACAAATACCCTTCAGAGCTATCGGGAGGCCAGCAGCAGAGAATCGGGGTTTTAAGGGCCCTTGCAGCCTCGCCTCCGATAGTGCTGATGGACGAACCCTTTGGGGCGCTTGATCCTCTTACCCGGGACATATTGCAAGATGAGGTGAGAAAGATACAAAAGAAGCTAAAAAAAACCATCGTATTTGTCACCCATGATATGGATGAGGCGATAAAGATGGCGGACATCATTGTTTTTATGAACGAGGGAAAAATCCTTCAGATGGCATCGCCCGAGGAGATGCTTCAAAAGCCGGCAGACCCCATAATATCTGATTTCATGGGCAAGAGGGTAAACGGGATGAATAACGGTCTTACCGCTGGTGATTTTATGCGAACCAGGGTGTTTAAAGCCGGCAGAGACAACCAGACATTGAAATCAATCGAGCTTATGAAGAATCGCAATGTAGATACCTTGATAGTTGTAAACGATGATGATGTTTACGAAGGAATTGTTACCATCGAGGATATACGCGCAAAGGGCAAGGCAGGGATGGAAATTGGCAATCTCACTACAGATGAGGCCCCATCGGTAAATGTTGATGATAAGGCGCACGAGGCTTTTGATTTACTTATCACATCCCCTACGGGCTATGTGATAGTGCTAAACGACGACAGAACTGTCGCCGGCCTCATAACGAAGACCAGCATGGCAAAGGCGATGGGAGAGGCCTTGTGGGGGGATACGATGTGATGAGCATAA
>CAZHBR010000250.1:0-2142 GCA_964530755.1 uncultured Oscillospiraceae bacterium
AATTATGTACAAAGCTAAAATAAAGACAACCTCCGCCATAACAAGCGTGGCGAAATCATACTGTGCCAGCAGCATTGTAACAAATGATAAGGAAAGAATACCTACATAGGGAACACCTCTTCCCTTGCTGATTTTTACTAGAAATTTAGGACAAAGGTGATCGTCTGCCAACACAAAGAAACCCCTGGAACCGGAGGCCAAATAAGTATTAAAAATTGCACATTGAGATATGATGGCGACGACTAAAAATCCTATACCCCACGCCGGGCCCATAAATTGCGTAAGAACATCAGAATAGCCCACTGTGCCCTCACCGGTAGTCGCCCAATCCTCCCAGGAGCCTACCGAAGCCAGCCCCGCCATCGTAGGCAGCACATACGTCAAGGCAATAAGGGGCATGGCGATGATCAGACCTTTAGGTATTATCTGGGGATTTGTAACCTCCCCAGCCATATTGGAAATGCATTCATATCCGCAATACATCCAGATACAGATGGCGATGCAGCCTCCGATGGCTTCAAAACCTGTCATTTCGTATCCGACCACAGGGATAAACGGGTTTTGATTCCAGTTAGCAAATCCCACTATAGCTACGACCGAAAACCCTATCAGGATACAAATAGATAAAAATGTGCTGACCCAACCTACTTCCCGTATACCCAAAAGGTTTATAACCGTAAAGATTACTATCATGAGAATTTTCACAATAAACCCCGTAAAATCGGACATGACTACGAAATGTCTCAGATAACCGACGACAAGAGCTACATATATGCCGTTAGTTATATATATGGATACAGTGTTCCACCAGCCTGCCTGAAAACCCCAAAACTCGCCAAAAGCCTCCTTTACCCAGACGTATACTCCGCCTTCGGAAGGCAATACCGCCCCCATTTCGGCCACCATACTGCTTATCGGCCACGCCCAAATAAAAGGAAAAACGATCAGCATTATCAACGTAACCCCGGGTCCGCTGGCGGGAATCATTTCCTCGATCCCAAACGCCCCCGCCGCAACCAAACAATAGATCATAAAGACGATATTTATCGTTTTTACATCATATTTCTTTAGACCCGCCACACCTTCAACATGATTAAGATCAGTCAAGTAATGCACCTCCCCTGCTTACAACGGTTTTACCTCTGTTTCTAAAACAATGTCCAGCTTCTCTGCTTCTTTCAAATAGTAATCAATCTGGGTAAATGTCAACATATCGGAAGATATCAAACCTTTTTGCGTGTACTTATTCTCCACAAACATCTTGGTAAACAATGCACCGCTTTGACCTGTGACATACATCTCTGCAGACAGGCCTGACTTATTAAATGACTCCTCAAGGCCCGGGGAAATAACGTATGTCGTTGCCATCACTTTTTGGCCCTTCCTTGTGCCTATGGCCTCAACCACCATCGCACCTGCATCCGAAATTAAACCTTCCTCTAAAATTTCTTTAATCTCGCCTATGTATTTCGGAGCCGGTGGAACGTGCTTTAATACAACATTAAACGGGATCACCAGGTTTCCATCCACCGTTACGGGAATTTTAGATAGCAACCCGGCCCTGTAAAGCGGCCTTGCAAATTCTACGCCCACACCTCCGTATTTGAAATAGATATTTTTTGCCCCTTTGAAGTACTCTTTCGCGTTGATACCCATATATACGGGCTCATCGTGAGCGTGTTCAACCAATTCCACCTCCCCTTTAACACCCCTAAATTCCCTGTGATAAGGTCTGCTGAAGGCTTCCGTTGTCACTATTTTTCCATCCTCGTATGCAAAGGCCACTTCCATCATATCGGATAAAGCTGTGATCGGCGACCACCAGAAAGGCAAAAACCTTTTAGGCTCCACCCCTTCATAAACCAGCATATTAATCGTTTCGCAGGTATCCAGATATCTCATGGCATCTCTTGCCGCGACACATATCAAACCGGGAGCCGAGCCTGTACCTATAACAGCCGTTTTGCCGATTTGTTCAAAGCGCTTGCCATAGTCGGTGTACATCAACCTGATCCCCAAAACCCAATCTTCGGTAAGCGCATCTGTAGCCGCAAAATCCTGATAGTTAGCTTTAACAAACAATGCCGCCTCCAATACATTTGGCCCGTAAGCCAGCGGCAGCGCATTTACGATTAAATCCAC
>CAZHBR010000251.1:0-717 GCA_964530755.1 uncultured Oscillospiraceae bacterium
GGTATTTCCCATCGGCTAGTGATGGAGGTCTTAACCGAAAAAAATTTGCTTGGAAAAGCCATAGGCGTCGCTCCTATAGGATGCAGCATAATGGCCCACCAGTACATGAATGTAGATATGTGCGAGTCTGCACATGGCAGGGCACCCGCAGTAGCATCAGGGATTAAGAGGGCTCTGCCGGATCGGATAGTTTTTACATATCAGGGCGATGGTGATCTCGCCTCCATAGGAGCGGGGGAAATAGTTCATGCGGCGCACAGGGGGGAACGTTTTACGACTATTTTTATTAACAATGCTATCTACGGTATGACCGGAGGTCAGATGGCACCTACAACCTTAATAGGTCAAAAATCTACTACGGGCGTGTCGGGACGTCGGAAGGACATTTCGGGAATGCCCCTTAAAGTCGCTGAAATGCTGGCTACAATAGATGGCGCCGTATTTGTAGAACGTGTAGCATTAAACACTCCTGCCAATATCAGAAAGGCTAAAAAAGCTATTTTAAAGGCCTTTGCGGTCCAGGAAAAGGGGCTGGGATTTAGTTTTGTGGAACTGTTGTCAACATGTCCCACTAACTGGGGCATGGCTCCGGTTGAGGCGGCCGATTGGTTGTCAAGCAACATGATTCCGTATTATCCTTTGGGAAATTTGAGATCGCCGAAGGAGGTTGGATAAATGTCACAGCATAAAATTTTTATAGCCGGATTCGGAGGTCAG
>CAZHBR010000251.1:727-2138 GCA_964530755.1 uncultured Oscillospiraceae bacterium
GAGGGAAAAGAAGTGACATTTCTACCTTCCTACGGCCCTGAAATGCGGGGAGGAACCGCAAACTGTACTGTCATAGTATCCGATTCGGTTATAAGCTGTCCCATCGTTGATAAGGCTAGCTGCCTGGTTGCCATGAATCAGCCGTCCCTTGACAGGTTTGCGGCCATGGCGGAGGCGAAGGGCTCGATATTTATCAACTCCTCACTTGTATCCGGAAACGTCAATCGCAAGGATGTATCTGTACATAGGGTACCCGCCGGTGAAATTGCACAGAATTTAGGTAACCCGAAGGCAGCCAACATGGTGATGCTGGGCGCTTTAACAAGGGGACTTCAAATGGTTGAAGAAGAGAGCATGAACCGGGTGCTTTGCGAAATCTTTTCAGGTCCCAAGAAACATCTGCTGGAGGTAAACAGGAAGGCGTTCTTCGCAGGATAAAACGGTACTGTAAAGGGAATAAATATGAATTATAAAACTGATATTGAGATTGCCCAAAATGCAAAACCGCTCCCCATCGAAACAATTTCAGGATCACTGAATATCGATGATAAATATATAGAGCATTACGGAAAATACAAGGCCAAAATCGACTTTAATATCCTGAAGGATCAAAATATGAAATCCGACGGGAAGCTCATCCTTGTAACCGCCATTACCCCCACTGCTGCAGGAGAGGGTAAAACTACGACAACCGTAGGCCTTGGAGATTCTCTGAAAGCACTTGGAAAAAGAGCTGTTATCGCCTTAAGGGAGCCCTCTTTGGGCCCTGTTTTCGGAATAAAAGGCGGGGCGGCGGGAGGTGGATATGCTCAGGTCATTCCCATGGAGGATATAAATCTGCATTTTACAGGCGATATTCATGCGGTAACTTCGGCCAATAATCTGATTGCAGCATTATTGGATAATCATATAAACCAGGGAAATTTAAAAGGTATCGATCCAAGGCGCATCGTATGGAGGCGTTGTCTGGATATAAATGACAGACAGCTTAGGTTCATCGTGGATGGTTTAGGTGGAAAAACCAACGGAACTCCGAGGGAGGATGGATTCGATATATCCGTTGCATCGGAGATAATGGCGGTTTTATGCCTGTCACAAAGCTTAAAGGATCTGAAGGAAAGGCTTTCAAAAATCGTGGTAGCTTATACTTTTGACGGGAATCCCGTAACTGTTTCCGATCTTAAAGGTCAAGGGGCTGCCGCCGCACTTCTTAAGGATGCCTTAAAACCAAATCTGGTACAGACACTTGAAAATACGCCAGCCTTTATACACGGAGGTCCTTTTGCCAACATCGCTCACGGCTGTAACAGTCTGATGGCGACTAGGATCGCCTTGAAGCTTGGTGAATATGTCGTTACTGAGGCTGGCTTCGGTGCCGATCTCGGTGCAGAAAAGTTCATAGATATCAAGA
>CAZHBR010000252.1:0-2120 GCA_964530755.1 uncultured Oscillospiraceae bacterium
TGGAAATTCATACATTTCTGAAAATTTGCTACAATATTTATTTTTGGCACGAATCTTGAATTATATTATGGTGCAGTTACGTGCATAATATTAATTAAGGAGGTATTACTATGGCTGCAAATAAAAAAGAAGCTGCGTTAAAAGAAGCAAAACGAGTACTTGGTTACATCGAAAGGCCTGATCTTACCGCGGAGGAAAGAGAAACTATTCAAAAGGATTCTATCGACAATTTTAACAATCATGTAAACCCGGGCTGGCTGGTTTACAGAAAGTCTATGTCCACAGATGCCGCCTTGGTAGAATGGACAGATACTGAGGAACACTTTACTGATCTAAACGGAAATGATTTTATCGACTGTCTCGGAGGGTTCGGTATTTATACCTGCGGGCACAGAAACCCCGAAATTGTAAAATATGTTAAAGCACAGCTGGATAAATATGCCCTTCACAGTCAGGAGCTTGTGGATCCGCTAAGAGGTTATCTTGCAAAGCTTGTATCTATGATTACCCCTGGCGATTTAAAGTATTGTTTCTTCACAAACGGTGGTGCTGAATCGGTGGAGATGGCCCTTAAGCTGGCCAGGCTCGCTACAGGCGGCAAATACTACATCTCCACTATCGGGGCTTTCCACGGTAAATCCTACGGAGCCATATCCATGGGAGGATTATCTTCCGATGATTCAGCAAGTTCAGCATGTTAAGTACGGCGATGCGGAAGCTATAGATGTAGCGATTGAAAACCTTGTTGCTGTCGGAGAAAAGGTTGCCGGCGTGATCGTGGAAGCCATACAGGGCGAGGCGGGAGTAATAATTCCGCCAAAAGGATATATGAAGGCTGTAAGAGAGATCTGTGACAAATACGGCGTCGCTATGATAGTGGATGAGATTCAAACAGGTATGGGAAGAACGGGAACAATGTGGAGATGCGATGCAGAGGACGTGGTCCCCGACATTATGACATTTGGAAAAGCTTTCGGAGGAGGCGTTATGCCTATCACCGGAATCATCGCAAGACCGAATGTATGGCCTGAAAAACTGATTGACAATCCATGGATTTTAGGTTCGCCCACTTTCGGCGGAAATCCGCTTGCATGTTCTGCCGCTATAGCTACAATAGCCTATATGCTTGAGAACGACATTCCGCAGCAGTGCAAGGAGAAGGGCGATTATTTCATGAAAAAGCTCAATGATTTAATGGCCAAATATCCTACCGTTTTGAAGGCAGTCAGAGGAGAAGGACTTCTCATCTGCATGGACTTCCCTGCTGCTGAGGTTGGATACGCAGTAGTAAAAGGCCTATTCAGCAGGCACGTTATGACATCAGGAACCCTAGTCAATGCTCATGCCGTCAGGATCGAGCCCCCTGCTGTCATAAAGTATGAGACCATAGATATTGTGATTGAGAAGCTTGAAGAATCCATAATCGATGTTAAAAAAGAATTCAAGCTTTAATAGCTGTTAACTGTAAAAAAACCTTGAGGGTTTAGCATCAGAGAATTTAATTCTTACAAATATCGGCATAGTCTTGGTTGTACGACCGGCTATGTCGATTACATTTTTGATGCGGTCTTAAATCCTGCATACGATCAATTCGTTTTCCTAAAAACGGCTTGAAAATATAAGCTTTGAAAAAGATATATATTAGGAAACTTCACAGTTTATATTAATCGGGAATAGCATGAGTCAGGGTATTAGCGCCTGCCTTTAGGGATTTCTTGTCGGTATTTGGAAATTTATGTCGTCAGAATATTAGAACTATTAATGTAGGGGTATACAAAAATACATTTTGTGGTATAATAGCTGCACGCTTAATTTAAGCGTGAAAGGAGAAAAAAGATAATGGCGAAGAAGCTTATATCTGTGTGGCTTTCGTTGGCTGTTTTGTTTTTCTCAACGATTACAATCTATGCATATCAAGATGTGCAGGGAACTTTTTTAAACAGAAATATTGACATCAACGGAAATAGAATAGCGAATTATTATCTTGAAAATCCATTGTTTCTGTATCTGGGTACAACATATTTCCCTTTAAATGAGGAAATGGGGGAGCTGCTCGGTTTTAAGATTAAGATGGATTGGGAAAGCCGCACACTAAAAATTCTTAAAAGGGACATTTTAAA
>CAZHBR010000253.1:0-2066 GCA_964530755.1 uncultured Oscillospiraceae bacterium
ATTGCCTGGGCAGCGATGCCCAGTCTGCCTACATCTAAAGCGGACATTGCAATTTTAAAGCCCTTTCCTGTTTCCCCAAGCAGATTTTCTTTAGGCACTTTTACATTGTTAAAAGACAATTCGGAGGCTATGGATCCTTTTATACCCATCTTGTTATGGGTTTTAGGGAATGTAAAGCCCTCCATGCCTTTTTCTAATATGAAGGCGCTGATTCCTTTTGTTCCTTCGGATTTGTCGGTCATTGCAAACACGACGTATGTTTCTGCAAGGCCGCCGCCCGATATGAATATTTTTTTACCGTTTAAAAGATAGTGGTTCCCCATATCGATGGCTTCCGATTCTATTCCTGCTGCATCGCTGCCCGCATTGGGCTCTGTCAATCCGAATGCACCGAGTTTTTTTCCGGATGTAAGATCGGGAAGGTATTTCTTCTTTTGTTTATCAGTACCAAAAGTCAATATGGGCCACGTACAAAGGGCACAATGAGTTTGAAGTATAACCCCGGTTGACCCGCATATTTTTGAAATTTCTTCAACCGCTATTACGTAGGAAATGTAGTCGCTTTCGGAACCGCCCCATTTTTTGGGGAAGGGAAGACCCATAAGCCCCATGGCGCTCATTGCCTTTACAGTCTCTTTTGGAAATTTGATCTGTCTGTCAGTTTCTGCTGCTATCGGTGCAATCTTTTCTAGAGCAAAGGTCCGGACCTTGTTTTGCATTTTCTCCTGCTCTTCTGTCAACCGAAAGTCCATTTTTATACCCCCAATCTCGTCTTTCTTAAATACCCTGCTTCTATCATAACAAAATCGGTTCTTCCTAACAAGGGCGACTCTGTTTCAATCGTTTACAGAAGCATATTATATATGGTATCATTTCCAAAGATAAGTCAGGAATACTATAGCGATGAAGTATGTGTAATCAGCGTCGGTGCATGGAAATGTAATAGATTCTGTATAACATCCGGGATCAGAAAAGCGGCCGTGAAGCAGAAATGTTTGCAATCCGAAGACAGCGTGTTTAGAAAGTGCAAATGAGGTACAGATGATAATGAAAAAAAAAGCATTGATAATGGCAAACGGTGATTACGGCAGCGACATCAAATGGTACTTAAGCAGGATAAACGAATATCATTTAGTGGTTTGTGCGGACGGAGGCACCAACGCTGCGATGCAAATAGGGATAAGGCCGGACATAGTTATAGGGGATATGGATTCGATCGATAAGGAGTCCCGGGCAAAAGCGAAAGACTGCGGAGCTTCATTTGTAACCTTTTCCTCTGAAAAGGATTCAACAGATACCGATTTGGCGATGCGGCTGGTATCCCGAAAGGGCTATGATGCCGTTGTCATATGGGGAGGAACAGGCAGCCGCCTTGATCATACCTTGGCGAATCTTTTTTGCGGGACAGCTATTTTAAGGTCCGGCATGGATATTCGCTTTGAATCCCCATGCCTTACAGTTTATTTTACAGACGCCGAACTGGATTTCAAAGGGGATATCGGAGATACCGTCTCCGTGATTCCCCTTGGAGGAAGTGCAAAAGGGGTTTTTCTAAAGGGTTTTAAGTATCCGCTCAACGATGCGATATTAAATAGCGATCAATCCCTGGGAATCTCCAATGAGATGGCGAAACGCGAAGCGAGCGTTACAGTGAAAAACGGTGTATTGGCCGTATTTCACTATCTATCGGGTATCATTTAAAACTTGGAGGTCATATATGCTTAAATTCTATTTGCCGGTTGCCATCGTAGTCGGCTCAAATATTTTTTATCATGTCAGCGCAAAAGGAATACCCTCAGAGTTAAATCCCATGGTAGGGATCTTTGTCATCTATCTTATAGGGGCGGCTCTCGCTTTGGGTATGTTCTTTATCACAGATCCCGTTAAAGATATTTCGGCCCAACTAAAAATCATTAACTGGGCGCCGCTTGTTCTTGCTTTTGCGGTAATCGGTATGGAGTACGGTAACATCATGCTTTACCGGGCAGGCTGGAATATAAGTGTGGGATCTCTTGTCTGCAACATCGCTTTAGCGGCAATATTGTTATTCATAGGCATTCTGGTGT
>CAZHBR010000254.1:0-2062 GCA_964530755.1 uncultured Oscillospiraceae bacterium
CATGATCATGGGTGCGGCAAGGCTTAATATACCGGCGCTTGTATGCAGCGGAGGACCGATGATGGCAGGCACACATAATGGAGAGGATATAAGTCTGTCTATCATGTTTGAAGCCATAGGAGCATATAAGGCGGGGGCCATTGACGATGAGGAGCTTTGCCGTATAGAACAATCCGCCTGTCCGGGCTGCGGTTCCTGTGCAGGCATGTATACCGCAAATTCAATGAATTGCCTTACCGAAGCTATTGGAATGGCTCTGCCTGGAAACGGAACCATACCTGCGGTTCATTCTAGCAGAATTAAGCTTGCAAAGCAGTCAGGTATGCAGATTATTGATCTTGTAAATAAAAACATTAAAACTAGGGATATAATAACGGAAGCAGCGGTAATAAATGCGCTTACCGTGGATATGGCTCTCGGCTGCAGCACTAACAGCGTGTTGCATCTGCTTGCTATAGCAAATGAAGCCGGCATAACTTTGGATCTCGGCAAAATCAATGAAATCAGCGGGAGAACCCCCAACCTTTGTCATCTGGCACCGGCTGGAAAAACCCACATACAGGATCTTGATGCAGCCGGAGGTATTCCTGCACTGATGACAGAGCTGTCCTACAAAAAATATATCGATGTTAACCTTTTAACTGTCACGGGAAAGACGGTAAAAGAAAATATTGAGAATCGCATTAACAAGAATAAAAAGGTGATAAGACCTATAAACGATCCGTACAGCAGTACAGGGGGAATTGCAATTTTATGGGGTAATATCGCCAAAGAAGGTTGCGTTGTGAAACGTTCTGCTGTCGATAAGAACATGCTTGTGCATTCAGGTCCGACGCGGGTCTTTGACAGCGAGGATGACGCTATTAAGGCTATTTACGCCGGAAAAATCAATCCGGGCGATATAGTAGTTATACGCTATGAGGGACCTAAAGGAGGCCCCGGTATGAGGGAAATGCTTGGGCCAACGTCAGCCTTGGCGGGCATGGGGCTTGATAAAAGCGTGGCATTGATAACTGATGGCAGATTCAGCGGCGCATCCCGGGGGGCGTCCATCGGACATGTATCTCCTGAGGCGGCTTCCGGAGGTGAGATAGGATTGATTCGGGAAAATGATATCATCGATATCGATATCCCGGGAAGTAAAATTAACCTGCGGCTGTCCGACGAGGAGCTCCTACTTCGCAAAAAAGGATGGACACCGAAGAAAACCGATATTCCCCAAGGATGGCTGCGGCGCTATGCCAGATTGGTGTCTTCAGCAAATACTGGCGCAATTTTAACCTGATTAACGATCGTCTTACAGGCAAAGTGATTATAAAAAATCACTTTGCTCTTTTTTTATAATCGTACATTCTATCCATTTGTTCATCCTACTGTTCGTTATAACCCGAACAATACAAAAAAAATAACCCTATTCTATATGGATTTTACACCGGTCTTATTGTTTTCATCCTTAAGGGGATTATATAATTATAAAGAAGCATAAACAAAATAGTGAAACGATAATATCGGAGGACATAATGGCAAATTTAAAAGTTGCAGTCTTGATGGGGAGCGATAGCGATTACCCGATCGTAAAAACAGCAGTCGATATCCTTAAGGAACTGGACATTCCATATGAAGTGAGAGTGATGTCCGCCCACAGAACGCCCTGTTTAGTTGAGGCCTTCGCTTCTTCTGCCAAAGAAAAAGGTTTCGGAGTGCTGATTGCCGCAGCGGGAAAGGCCGCCCATCTTGCGGGGGTGATCGCCTCCTACAGCACCCTGCCTACCATAGGTATACCCGTTAGCTCATCGGCCTTCGGCGGGCTTGATGCGCTTTTATCGACCGTACAGATGCCAAAAGGCATACCGGTAGCGACAGTTGCTGTGGACTGTGCGGAAAATGCCGCTCTTTTAGCGGCCCAAATACTGGGGGTTAAGGATGAAGAGCTCGCAAAAAAAATAATTGACAAAAGAAAGCAAATGGAACAAGATATTCTAAAAAAAGATGCAAAAATTATGGGGGAGCACCGATATGGATAAACGTGAATTGCTGTATGAAGGAAAGGCAAAAAGGGTTT
>CAZHBR010000255.1:0-2048 GCA_964530755.1 uncultured Oscillospiraceae bacterium
GTACCTATTTGAACCTTGTTTATTGAACCCTCAATCAAATCCGTCGTTTCATTGGCCGCCTTAGCGCTTCGGGCCGCCAAATTCCTCACTTCTTCCGCAACCACGGCGAAGCCCTTGCCGTGCTCTCCTGCCCTTGCAGCTTCCACCGCTGCATTGAGAGCTAAAATATTTGTTTGAAATGCGATATCGTCGATGACTTTAATTATCTTGTAAATATTCGATGAAGACTCATTGATATCTGCCATGGAGCCCAGCATCTCCTTCATCTGCACATTGCCCTTTGCAGCATTTTCCTTGGCGCTCGTCGTAAGCTCGTTTGCAGTATTTGCATCAATTGCATTTTGTCTCGTCTTAGAAGCAATTTCTGTTACTGCCGCCGTGAGCTCCTCGACGGAACTGGCCTGTTCCGCGGAACCCTGCGACAGAGCCTGGCTGCCGTCGGAGACCTGTATGGACCCGGCCGATACCTGTTCTGCCGATTCATTTATTTCACCTAGGACCTGATTCAAGGATCCTATTATATGGTCAAGGGAATTTCTAATTTCTATAAAATCACCTTTGTATTCTGCAGTAACCTCTACATCTAAATTCCCATCGGCCATTTCGGAAAGCACATGATTGACCTCCCCCATCATGGTCGTGATTTGCCCCACAGCCAATTCAAGGCTTTCGTAAAGATCTTTGAATATATGGTGCTCCGTCACCGTGTAATCATTTCCCTCTACGACAGTAAAATCTAAATCAAGACATCCACCCGCAAGGAGCTTTAAAGTCTCTGCAAAGCGCTTGCCCTCCCTTATCTGATACTTATCCGCCTCTGCAACCAAAGTATTATCCTGCATCAGCTCGACATGGCCTATTCTTTCTCCGGATGAATTATGGATATATACCGTGTTTACCAGATAGTGCATATTGTTCTCGCTGAAGGCTGTTTCAGGAACACCTCTTTTAAGGCACTCAATACCGCAGTTCTCCGTATTGCAAATATCTGCATTTCGTTCAAAGCAGGGCCTCCCCGCAGCCTGGTCCCTCTTATAGCCCAAAGTATTCTCCATTGACCTGTTTACAAATATCCATTTACCGTTCATATCGGTTACAGAAACGGGAAAAGGAATGGAATCAATAATCTCTTCAAGAAGAGACATCCGCTCAGCCGCACTTTTTAATATATCGTTAAAGCTCTGCATTATATCGCCATATACGCCTTTATAACTGTTTCCGATTTCCCGGGCATCAAAGATTCCCTTTGCTGCATCTGCCGATATATCGGAAAGCTCTTCACCGATATTTTTTAAAGCATTTGAAACAGAGACCATATTATCTATAAATGCATCTTTGCCCGGATCTGAATCGATGCTCAAATCCCCTGCGGCTATCATGCCCGCCGCCCTTTCCCTTTTATCCATGCTTTCAGCAATCTTATTAAATGCTGAAAATAGAATTGAAAATTCATTTGCATCGCCTCTGTTCACACCTTCAATAACAGCGGTGCCCGAGACTAAACTACCCGCCTTGCCGGTCAAAATCTTAAGCGGTTGTATTATGATATGAGAAATATATGATGATGCCGCAAAGCCGAGTATTGCAGTAAAAACAACTCCGATCCCTATAGCCGCAGGCGTTAATATTTTATAGCCTGCCGTTCCGGCAACAGCCCCTATGATTCCCGATAGAACTGCTACCGCTAACAGTATCCAAGTAAACCTTCCCTTAAGACCCATTCCTACAGCCTCCTACCCAATTTTTTCTACAACTTCCATCTCCTCAGCCTTCAACAGCTTCTCGCAATCCAACAGCAATTGGACCTTGCCTCCGGCCTTTCCGATACCTTTTATGTACCTGTTTTCAAAGCCTGTCCTGCTTGCCGGAGGATCGGCAATACCGTCATCCTCTATTGTGAGAACCTCATCGACTCTGTCTACGATGAGTCCGACGGATACCCGGCTGACATCAATAACTATTATGCAGGTTCTGTCATTGTAGTCTATCGGTTCTCTCCCGAATTTCAGCCTTACATCGATTACCGGTATGATCTTTCCTCTCAGGTT
>CAZHBR010000256.1:0-1999 GCA_964530755.1 uncultured Oscillospiraceae bacterium
GCTGCGGTAAACTGGCTGGGGCCACCGGGATCGTAACAAATCTCATATTGTGCACGGTAAAAATAGCAGCTGGTTATCTGGCTAACAGCATAGCTGTTATTGCTGATGGCATCAATAATCTTACGGATGCGTTTTCGTCCGTCGTCACCTTGATAGGGTTTAAACTAGCTGCAAAGCCGGAGGACAGAGAACATCCATACGGTCATGCAAGAATCGAATACCTGACGGGTATGATCATATCTTTTTTTATCATCGTTGTAGGGTTAAATTTGATTATATCATCATTCAAAAAAATATTAGACCCGGTGGTTCCGGATTATGGATTGATTGTCATAATCGTACTGGTTTTATCTATTGCCTTTAAGATATGGCAGGCACTTTTTTACTACAGGCTGAGCGCGATGATAAATTCCTCTGCACTGAAGGCAGCTGGAACTGACAGCAGGAATGATGTGATAGCGACAGCTGTCATTTTGACAGGCGTTGCGGCGGGAAAGTATGGCGGCATCTATTTGGATGGATACATGGGGATGCTCGTAGCCTTGTTTATCGCTTATTCAGGGGTTGTCTTAATAAAGGAGACTTCCGGTCCCTTGCTTGGAAAAGCCCCCGATTCTGAATTGGTCGCCGTAATCAAAAACAGGATATATTCCTTTGAGGGGGTTTTGGGGATCCATGATTTGGAGATGCACAGTTATGGTCCCAATCGAATCTTTGCTACCGTGCATATAGAGGTCGATGCGTATGGAGATTTGATTAAAAGCCACGGGATTATCGACAATATTGAAAGGACTATAAAGGATGAGTTGAACATTCAGTTGGTTGCACATATGGATCCGATAGAGACAAAGGATCCTATGACAAATGAAATGAACGCGAAGATAAAAGAAATAATTAAACCTTTAAAAGGCGTTGTGGGAATACATGATCTGCGCATTGTAACAGGTTATTCCCACTACGATGTTGTTTTTGATCTTGAGATAACCCATGAATGCAAATTGAAAGAAGAGGACATCCAAAAGGAGATTGAAAGCAGGCTCAATGATGGCGATAGGAGATTTTATACCGTTATAACTTTTGATAAGAGTTGAAAAGGAGAATTGGCAATGAAGAAGCAAGTTAAAAACAATGTTTACTGGTTGGGTAAAGTTGATTGGGATCTGCGGAAATTCCACGGAGACGATTATTCCACCCACAGCGGCTCTACCTATAATTCTTACTTAATTCAAGAGGGGAAAAATGTTTTGGTAGATACGGTATGGCTTCCCTTTACCGATGAATTTGTAAGGAATCTGTCCGGTGAAATAAGCCTTGATAAAATTGACTGCATCGTAATTAACCACAGCGAGGTTGATCACAGCGGGGCTTTGCCCTCTCTTATGGAAAGGATCCCCGATGCTCCCATATATTGCACGGCAAATGCTGTTAAATCGCTTAGAGGACAGTATCATAAGGATTGGAATTTTAACGTTGTCAAGACTGGAGATAAATTAGATATCGGAAACGGGAAAGAATTGATCTTTGTGGAGATGACCATGCTTCATTGGCCCGACAGCATGGCTACCTATATGACGGGGGATAATATACTGTTTAGCAACGATGCCTTTGGACAGCATTACGCCACCGATTTACTGTTTAATGATCTTGTTGACCAATGCGATCTTTATCGGGAAGCGGTCAAGTATTATGCCAATATCCTGACCCCTTTCAGCGCTATTTTAAGAAAAAAATTAGAGCAGGTTTTATCTTTAGGCCTGACTATAGATATCATCGCCACAAGTCACGGGGTCATATGGAGAGACAATCCCATGCAAATTGTCAACAAGTATTCTGAATGGGCGTCAGATTATCAGGAGAATCAGATCACGATCTTTTACGATACTATGTGGAATGGAACCGGCAGTCTCGCTGAAAAGATCAAAGAGGGTATACAGTCAGTGGACGGCGATGTAAACGTTAAGACCTATAATATTGTAAAAACCGACATAAATGACCTTGT
>CAZHBR010000257.1:0-1973 GCA_964530755.1 uncultured Oscillospiraceae bacterium
CCGGAAAGGTACCCGCTCAACCCAAGAACCAGGCTGGCTAAAGGAGACATAATGAGATTCTCTTACTATTGCCTGATATCAGGTATCGTTGGCATATTAGGCAGGTTTTTTCTTGAATGGTTTGAAGGCGATTGGGGTGCGGAATACTACCTCGAGGCAAATGAAAGCGGATTCTTCAGCAATTTCCAGGGCATGCTAAACGCTTTGCTCATCGGCAGTATAACAATAACGATTACAGGCGTTATTCTTTACATAATAGGGCAAAAAACGGACAGAATGCCGATTCTGAAGTAAAGGAATTGCCCCGTGCCTGGCACTTCGGGCATGGGGCAATTTAAAGTTAATTTTTAGTCCGGCCGGATGTGACGGCAGCACATTACAATAACGCTTCTTGCAAAATAAGCTACATTTCAACAATAATTGTTAATTTAATCCTATAAACATTTTGACACCTCTGAGAATTCTTTATATAATTTTATGCAGTAGTGAATATCGGGGGAATGTTATGGAGCGCGATGCGTTAAATATTACAATGTTCGGTGCTTTTACCGTGGAATATCAAGGAATGTCCGCATTGCCCGATTACGTGCGAAACAGCAAGGTGCATCATCTTCTTCAGTTCGTATTGGCAAATAGGGGAAACAGCTATTCAAAAGAAGAACTCATAGATTTGCTTTATAAAGACGACAACGTAGATAATCCCGCAAACGCCCTTAAAATCATCATACATCGATTGAGGAGGCTGTTGTCCGATGTCGATAGTTCTTTGCGGGATTGCTTTGTTTTCAACGAAGCAGGCTATTGCTGGAATTCCGATTGTCATTGTATGATCGATGTTGAAAGCTTTGAAGATAATATAAAAAGGGCAGAAGAAAGCAGCCAGAAGGAAAAGAGTATTGAATTATATGAGGCGGCAATCCGTCATTATAAAGGAGAATTTCTCCCTCATTTGTCAGCAGAGGAATGGGTCATTTCCCGTTCTGTACGCTATCAGAAGATGTATCTTTCATGCGTAAGAAGGATATTTGAAAATGCCGGTACAGTATCGGATTTTAAAAAAATGCTTGGCATCTGTTCTGAGGCCATGTCTATATACCCAGACAATGAAGAATTGTATTATTTTCATATTTTCAGCCTTTACCGCCTTAACCGAATAAAAGAGGCCGTGCAGTCATATGATTTGTTGGTTGAAATGCTTTTTAATGAGTTTGGCGTATGCCCCGGCGAGGAAATACAACAGCTTTATGACACGATTACCGGCGATCTTAACGATGTATCGAACTCCGTTGCCGATATACGTTTTGAGATGAAGGAAGAGGCTGAAAATGGGGGTGCATACTGTTGCAATTATCAAAGCTTTAAGGACAGTTACCGCTTTGTAGTCAGGGGTCTGGAGCGCAGCGGACAATCTGTTTTTTTGATGCTTTTAAGCCTTGTAACAAAGCAGGGCACGGCTTTGAAACAGCGTGATACTTTGCAGGAGGTAACCGTGCCTTTATATAAAGCGATAAAATCCGTATTGAGAAAGGGTGATATGTTCACCCGTTACAGCTCGTCACAATATTTGATCCTCCTTGTAGGCATCAATCAGGAAAACTGTAGCCATGTTTTTACAAGAATAGAAAAAAAATTCACAAAATACTGCAAAAACAACATGGTGCACATTCAATATAAGGTAATTTCAGCTATAGATGCAGGTATTAACAACAGATGAACAAATATTTATTTTTTAGCGGCTTTATGAAACCCATTATGAAACCTTAATCATTTATACTGTATATAAAGAAAGGGGATGATACGGGTGGACAATTCTGAAATCAGAATCTTTGCGCCGAATATGATCGTCAATTGCGCAGATGTTCGCAACGATGCTGCCTTTGCGGGCAGACTGTATCATTCCTATTCGGATAAACCGAAATATTATAGCGACATCGATGAAATGCTGATTGCAATGGACGCTTTTTACGACTATA
>CAZHBR010000258.1:0-1968 GCA_964530755.1 uncultured Oscillospiraceae bacterium
CTGTTGAAAGCTGTCAGCTTTGCATTGTTATCATCCATCAATGCAAACTTTATAGAATCAGGACCCAGGTTTTCGGCATCATAATAATTGGGATTCTTCACCATAAGAATGTGCGAATTATGCACCCACTTGCTCATCATATAAGGACCATTTCCTATATAGGTAGCGGGATCGAATGTCCACTGATCCTTAAATTCCTCTATGATATCCTTGCGGACAGGGAAGAGGGCTGGAAAAGCCGCGACTTCTTCAAAATAGGGAATCGGAGTATGTAAAGTCACCTGAAAAGTTGCCTCATCTAAAGCAACAGCCCCAAGATCGTCGGGCCCCATGGTCTGATCATAAATGATCTCAGGCCCGTTAATCATACAATCGGCTATATAGCTGTAATCCGCCGCTGTATCCGGATCCACCAGCCTCTTCCAAGCATATTCAAAATCATAAGCGGTTACAGGTTCACCGTCGGACCATAAAACACCTTCCCTGAGATAAAAAGTATACACCAGTTTGTCATCGCTTAAATCATACTCCTTTGCTATGCCAGGGGCTAAAACAGCGTTTCCGTTGCCATCATCCACCCATTTCATAAGACCTTCAAAAACATGGTTTAACATTATGGCTCCATCAACTGCAGTATTCAGGGCAGGATCGATTGTTGTCGGCTCGGATGCGAAACACACGGATATATCAAACGATTCACCGTTCCCGTTTCCCGCCTCCCCCCCTTTGCAGGCCGTCATTGTTAAAATCATTATGAAAGCAAGCAACAGAATTAAAATTCTTTTCATGGATTTACGCCTCCTTTTAAAACAAACCCCTTCGATCGGTACAATCAATGCTTATGAAATTATACTACAGTGCTTTACTTTCGTAAAGCATTATAGCACGCCGTACTGCTATATAATATGACAGGCTACAAAATGATTTTTACCGACTTCTCTCCATGCCGGTATTTCCTTTCGGCATCGCTTAATTGAATGCGGACAACGTGTATGAAAGCTGCAGCCGTTTGGCGTATCAATCGGGCTTGGGATATCTTCATCCAATATGATGCGCCTGCGGGATCGGCTTTTAAAAGGATCAGGTACAGGTATCGCCGACAGCAGGGTCTTCGTATAAGGGTGAAGGGGATTGCTGTAAAGTTCACGATTGTTTCCCAATTCAACTATATTGCCAAGATACATAACAGCTATGCGATCCGATATATATCTTACAATGGATAAATCATGTGCAATGAACAGATATGTCAAGCTCATCTCATGCTGCATATTCCCAAGCATGTTGACAATTTGGGACTGAACCGATACATCCAATGCCGACACGGGCTCATCGCAGACTATGAATTCAGGCTCGACAGCGAGTGCTCTGGCAATGCCGATGCGCTGTTGCTGGCCCCCTGAAAACTCATGAGGATAGCGCATTGCATGCTCGCTGTTTAAGCCTACCTGACGCAAAAGCTGTTTTATTTTTTCAAAGCGTTCTTTTTTATTTCCGGCAGGCCTGTGGATATCAATTGCTTCGCCTATTATCTCTTCGGCCTTCATTCTGGGATCTAAAGATGCGGCAGGGTCCTGAAAAATCATTTGCATTCTTTTACGATATGTCAGCATTTTTGCATACGTTATATCTTTTCCATCATAAAAGATGCTTCCCCCGGTAGGCTCGTAAAGCCTGATTGCGGTGCGTCCAAGCGTAGTTTTACCGCAGCCGGATTCTCCAACCAGACCCAGAGTTTCACCTTTTTTAATATGAAAACTGACATCATCTACAGCTTTTATGTATCTACGATCCATAAAGCCCGCTTTTACCGGGAAATACTTTTTCAGATTTTCAATATATATCAGCGGTTCATTAGCCATGGATGTCCTCCTTTTTTTTCAAAAGAAGCCAGCATGCTGCCTCATGATCTTTCCCTAATGCTATAGGGGGAGGCTTTCTGCGTATGCATATATTCATACAGCGCTGACA
>CAZHBR010000259.1:0-1961 GCA_964530755.1 uncultured Oscillospiraceae bacterium
TCATAATCATTACTTGTTGTATTCTCTCCGGGCTTACTTCTTTATAGTAAGCTTTGATTCTTCGTATCATCCTTTCTGTTAGCTGCTTTTGGTATTTTTTTCAAGCAAAAAGGACATTCCATCGGACAATTGTGACATCCTGCCAAGAAAAAGGCTTCCTTTTCCGATGACCATTGCCCTGCTTATCTTTCCTTCAAGGATGTGCTCTCTGCAAAATCCCAAATAAGGGACCCCTGATGGAATATGCCCTTGTGTTGGCGCCCATCCCGTCATTCCGTGATTTTTAACAAAGTCCGGAATGGCAGTCCGCTCCAGTTCACCGCGTCTTACTCCTAAGGCGGCTATCATCTTGTAATTCGCCTCCGGCACATCTCCTGCACCTGCAGGCTTCGTCACATCAGGATTTTGCATTTCAGGTGCGTACTTGTCGACATCCCCAATGCCTAAGCCGGCCTGATCCAAAGGATCCGTTACAAGAGAAGTAATTACAGCCTGCGGAGATGAGCCTGTTCCCACCTTATGCCTGCCGATATAGTCAGTATTTATTTCCGGATTTATCCCATCGTTTTCGCTTACCAAAACTGCAAAGCCGGCCACCACATCCTCCAGAATCGGCAATCCTTTTTTAATGTGATCCTTGCCATTCATACCTAACTTAGCTGTGCTCCCGCCTGCCGTGACAACAACATTTTTGAATGTTTTGGATTTTACCAGCGCCGCAGCCTCAAGAATAGCATGAGCCGGTGCCGCACAAAATCCTCTGGTATCAGATCCGGTGGCATTCACCAGTCCAGCTATTTCGGCTGATGCCTTTGCGAGATTGCCGCCCCCCCTTTGGTTCATATCCCCGACAGCCTCCTCGCAGCAGTCCAGGACATAATCCACAGAGGCCGGATCAATGCCTGTCACCTTCAAAAGATGTAGAAGCGACAGAACGCTGGAGGCTTTAGAGACAAGATTCTCAAAAAGAACATGGGCGCTTAAATTGACATCAATATCATGGGCTCTTTTTACAGCCCCAACAAGCTTGCGGTCATTGTACAGACCCTCTGCATGATCTTCATTAACCAAGGCCTTAATCTGATCCCCGGTCTTAGTATTTTTAGAGAGAATATTTGCCCTCTCTTCGCCTACCAGCGGATGGGCGGCCAGTTTTTCCCTTACAGATGTAGCAAAATCAACTTCCAGATGCACAAGATCAAAAACGTCACAAATTTGCATCATGCCGATAAATTCATCCTGAGGCATGATCTCTCCATATTTTCCATAGCGGGAAGCTGTTTCGATTTTCTTATCGTGCCAGGGCATCTTGATCTGTCCCAACTGATCGGGAGTCATGTTACCGATGTAAACCTGGTTAGGTGCGTATGATATCACCTCCTCATAGTTCCGAAGATGATCACCTATTTTTACCAGATATTCTGAATCCGGATTGACCGCCCGTTCGGTGGTCTGGGTGGTGCCGTTATGCAGCACCATATCAGGCACAGCGGCCAAAAAATAGCCGGCGCCTCTTAAGATTGCATTTTTGCCCATTCGCCTATCCTTCCTAAATCAAATATATTTTTTAATCATATTCTCGACGCTTTCTAAAGTGGCGTCCTCTTTAACAAGTTCCTCTATTTTTTCCCCATCTTTATAAATTGCAACGACCGGAAGACCCATTATCTTCTGACCGATGGCTAATCTTCTAGCCTTGCTGGTGTTCAGCTTTGTGAACTTCAGCTTGTCCCCGTATTTCGAGGAAAGTGCCTCAATCGAAGGCATCAGCGCAGCACATGGAGCACAGCCGTCACCGTAAAAATCTACAAGAACATAACCCTCTGCTTTCAAAACTTCTGCTTCAAAGCTATCTTTATCTACTATCAACATGCTTTACTATCTCCTTTACATCACTATCTACTGTTTTAAACTTTCTATATATTTTTCGGCCTGAACCGCGGCAACAGCTCCATCCGCCG
>CAZHBR010000260.1:0-1945 GCA_964530755.1 uncultured Oscillospiraceae bacterium
TTTGAGCCTGACATTATCATGCGCTCTTTGAAATCATCCATGTCCAAGGGCACATCGACGTATTCTTCCAACCATTCTTTATATACTAACACGAATAAGTCCTCCTATTTGAATTGCCCTATAAAGCGCATATCATTTTCATAAAACAAACGTATATCATCGATCCCGTATTTAAGCATGGCGATGCGCTCTACGCCCATACCAAAAGCAAATCCGGTGTATTTCTCTGTGTCCACGCCCCCGACTGACAAAACATTAGGATGCACCATGCCACAACCTAAGATCTCTATCCACCCGCTTCCTTTGCACACCCTGCAGCCTGAACCCCCGCATTTAAAGCAGGAAACATCCATCTCAGCGCTCGGTTCAGTAAATGGAAAGAAATGCGGGCGGAATTTCGTTCTCGCCTTGTGACCGAAGAGATATTTTGCGAACATATCTAAAGTACCCTTAAGGTCTGCCATTGAAATATCCTCATCAACAAGCAGGCCTTCAACCTGATGGAACATAGGAGAATGCGTCGCATCAGGAGTATCGCATCGAAAACAACGTCCTGGAGAAATTATTTTAATGGGGGGTTTTTCCGTCAGCAGTGTCCTTGCCTGTACTGGGGAGGTCTGAGTCCTAAGCAATATTTCATCGTCAATGTAAAATGTATCCGACAGATCGCGGGAGGGATGATCCGGCGCTGCATTAAGCGCATCGAAGTTAAAATACACTGTCTCTATTTCAGGGCCTTCAGCGATGGAATAGCCCATGCTTATAAAAAATTCAGACATTTCTTCAATCGTAATTGTGATCGGATGCTTTGACCCCAAAGGCTTCTGTATTCCCGGTTCAGTTACATCTATATGCTCTTTTTCAAATTTAACCAATTTCGCCTTTTGTTTAAGGCCGATCGATTTTTCCTTTATCAGGCTCTCTATTTCTTCTCGGACAGAATTAGCCTCGCGCCCGACAGTCTTTCTCATCTCCGGGTCCAAAGAACCCATAGAACGGAGTATTTCCGTAAGACTGCCCTTTTTTCCCAGGGTTTTAACACGTATTTCTTCTACGTCCAAAGAGGTCTTTGCTGATGCAAGCCCCTTTCTTGTTTCTAGTAAAATAATCTCAAGCTGTGTTTGCATTTGCTTATATTTTTCCTCCGTTCTCCCTTATAGATTCATACATCAATATGCCTGCGGCTACCGCCGCGTTAAGGGATTCCGATGATCCCATCATCGGTATCATAACCCTTAAATCCGCTTTTTCAAAGAGGACCGGGTCTATGCCTCCTCCTTCGTTGCCCACAACTATTGCAACATGCTTTTTTAAATTACATCTGTAATAGTATTGTCCCAGGCGGGGGCTTGATACCACTATTTGTTTACCGTATCTATGCAACAAATCGGAAGCCGCACAAGAATCCTGTGAAAACAGCAGGGGCAAGCGGAAAAGTGCGCCCGACGCAGCCCTGACGGTCTTGGCACTGTAAACATCGGCCGTGCCCTTAAGTATCAAAGCTCCCTGAAATCCGGCGGCATCTGCTGTTCTCAGAATTGTTCCCACGTTCCCGGGATCCTGCAAACGATCTAAAACTATGATGTTGCCGCAGCCTTTTTCAAGAAAGAATTCATCAGCAGTCCAGATTTTACGCCTGATTACGGCCAGCATCCCCTGGGAGGTCTCGGTACCGGATATCCGTTGAAAAGCTTCATCCTGTACTGAAAACATCTCGATACCCCGGGCCTTGAACGGGCCTGAAATGATCTTTTTAAACCTTCGATCCAAGAGTAACGATTCTCTGATCAGGACACTTCTTATGCATTGTCCATATTCTAATGCCTCTTCAACGAGGTTATATCCCTCAATCAGATAGCTTTTTTCTTTATCCCTGTTTTTTTTCCGATTAAGACCCTTCACGGATTTAAGAACCGGATTATCCAAAGATGATATGCGTTTCAAT
>CAZHBR010000261.1:0-1927 GCA_964530755.1 uncultured Oscillospiraceae bacterium
ATACCCGGGTGCCCTCCAAGACTGCAGTCGATTATGTACGGCATATTAAAAGCGATTGATAAAGGTGGGTATGAATAAGCCTATAGCGGGTTTTTGAGCAAAAATTCAATTAGTGCACGGATTTTGGCGTATCAATTGAAATTTCTTCTTAAAAAGCGGTAAGGAAATCAGAAAAATGATCACAGGAATAATCAAAATTAAAATACATGTACCGTGGGTGCATTCCCTTAAAGGAAAGCGTTTGATTGTAAAAAGCATCTGCTCAAGGGTGCATAATAAATTCAACGTATCGGTGGCAGAGGTCGATGAACAGGATGTTCATAAAATCATTGTTTTGGGAATCTCTTACGTTACAAACAATAATGCACATGCAGACAGCATTGCCGATAACGTAATTAATTTTATCGAAAATAGCACAGAAGGCGACCTGATTAATATAGAAAGGGAGAAATATTGAAATTCTAAGAATGCCGGAATTGTATTGACAAGCCATTGTTACATGTATATTTTAAAAGGATAAATAGTGACTGGCTGAAGGGGGGAGTCAATATGAAGCTAAGGCAGATTAAAGAATCAGATTATGATCAAATAATCGGGGAGCTGGATAACTGGTGGGGGGGAAGGCACATGAGCGATATGTTGCCCAGATTGTTTTTCAGACATTTTTCTGACACGGGCTTCGCCGCGGAGGAGAAGGGCAGGGTTATCGCTTTCATAATTGGATTTTTGTCACAAGCCAGCCCCGATCATTCGTATGTGCATTTTACCGGCATACATCCGGATTTCAGAAAAACGGGCCTCGGCAGGCGTCTTTACGAGGCGTTTTTTGATGCGGCAAAATTGAGGGGCTGTAAGACAGTCCAGCTTGTTACATCGCCGGTAAACAAAAATTCGATTGCTTTTCACACGCATATTGGTTTTCGGATAAAAGAGGGCGATTGCATGATGGATGGAATCCCCGTACATAAGAATTACGATGGCCCGGGTGAGGACAGGGTTGTATTTATAAAAGGGCTATAGCGGGGCAACGCCTTATTTAGAGGGCAAAAAAAAACGCTTATAAAGGGATCGTATTCGGCGGCCGCTCAGAATCATATGAGGGCGAACTGATAGAGGCTAAAGAAGAAGCTCAAAAGGAAATGGAAAAAAGGGCGGGCGCTTTGGGCGCAAATGCGGTTGCCGGTGCCGATATAGATTGTGAAGTGCCGGGGCAAGGGAGAAGCATGCTGATGCTTATAGCATCCTGAACAGCTGTGACAATCGAACCGGGACAAAATTAGATTTGTTCAGTGTAATCTGCTATGATAGGGGAAAGTCTCATTTTATGCAGAGAAGGGTTATTGGGAATTGATTTTCGATAGGTTAAACTTATTGTTTCACTCACTGGTCATATTCAGGGGCTTGTTAAGCGATAAAGTGATGCTTCGATTCTTTGATCTTTTAAACAGCCTCTCCAAAGGAGATTCGTCTCAACAGGTAGAAAAATATGCATCCTTCGTATCCCTGTTATTTAAGACATGCGACAACCTGACCGACTACATGCTTGACCTCATACTTAGGGATGATAATTTCTATATTGTCGGGTGCGGACAGGGAAAACCGAAAAACTCCCGCATGGAAGACTGCCTGGCAAATGAGCTTAAAATTTTACAGGAGATATCACAAATCAGCGCAAAGGACATAAAAGACAGGCTTGAGTATGACGAATATCTTCCTTCATATGACACAAGGGATGTCGATTTGTTAAAGGAGTACAGGAAAAGAATAAGCAGCATAAAGGTCTGTGGATACGGCATATATTCCAAGCATCACATGTTCACCGTTAAAGGCAAAGAAATTTTGCCCATCAGGTACCCTGATACAATAAGGCTTAAAGATCTAAAGGGTTACGAGGACGAAAGAAAGGCGGTTATTGACAACACCCTTT
>CAZHBR010000262.1:0-1922 GCA_964530755.1 uncultured Oscillospiraceae bacterium
GATATAGGGGGATTTTTTAGTTCATGGAATTTGAACACACTCCGGTGCTTTGTGAAGATGTGATAAAGCTGCTTAATATAAAACCTGACGGTTGCTATGCCGATGGAACCTTGGGCGGTGGAGGCCATGCAAAGGCTATATGTGAGAGGCTTGGCGTTAACGGTACTTTGATAGGGATCGATCGTGATAAGGATTCTTTGCAGGCGGCCGAGGAACAGCTGTCACAGTTTAAAAATAAAAAATATTTCCTTCAAAGAAATTATGAGGATATCAGCGAAATATTATCGGATTTGGGGATAAGGGGCATTGACGGGGCTGTATTGGATCTTGGCGTATCATCCTTTCAACTGGACAATCCTGAACGGGGGTTTTCCTATATGCGGGATGGAGCTTTGGATATGCGGATGAATGTGGAGGACAGGCTTACGGCTAAGCATGTGGTTAATGAATATAGTAAACAGGAGTTAGCAAAGATAATCAGAGAATACGGCGAAGAAAAATGGGCATCGAGGATAGCTACCTTTATAGTAAAAGAACGGGATAAAGGCGTTATCGGGACGACGGGTCAATTGACAAAGATTATAAAAATGGCGATTCCCGCAGCGGCCAGGCGGGAGGGGCCTCATCCGGCAAAGCGCACATTTCAGGCGATAAGGATTGAGGTTAACGATGAGCTGCATCAATTGGAAAGGGCTTTAGATCGGTTCATGGATGTGCTATTGCCTGGAGGGCGGCTATGTGTTATAACATTTCACTCTCTGGAGGACCGAATTGTAAAAAAAGCCTATAAGGAACGCCTTTCGCCTTGTATTTGTCCAAGAGAATTTCCGGTCTGTGCCTGCGGAAGACGGCCGGATGTAAAAAAGGTAACGGGGAAGCCGGTTTTGCCCGGTGAGCAGGAGATTGCGGAAAATCCCAGGGCCCGCAGTGCGAAATTGAGAGCAATTGAAAAGAGGTGATAATTAATGATGCCTGCGGAAAAATGGTATGAGCATCAAATGAACTACCAACGATATGGTCTGGATATGAGGCCTGCAGCTGCTGTAAAGCTGAAGAAGGCACCCAGATCAAGGCATGGAATCATAGGCCCAAAGGACAAGGCCAGACTTCTCCTTCTTACGATTTTTACGGGCCTTGTCTGCATATTCCTCATTGTGATGGCCGCTTATTCTGCAAAGGTCAAATACAATATTAACGGGTTGCTTGCCGAAGCGGACAGAATCAGGGGAGAAATCGAAAATATCAATGTGACGATCAAAACATCCTCAGGGATATCTGTGATAGAGGACAAAGCCGAAAAAATGGGCATGGTTTATCCCGACATGAATCAAATCATTTACATTGAAACAGATTGTAATGATATGAAGGATTTTGCACTTGCCCTTAAAAGGGTCGCGTATAATCAGTAGGCATAAACTGCGATACGAAGAAGTAGAATATTAACGGTACATAAGGTAAATTGCGAAAGTATCCGGGTAACTGCATCACAAAAGAAAGGCCTATCCGGATTTTACTTTTGAAAGGAAGTTCAATGTCGGTCAGCTCTATGAAAAATAAGAGACGCTTGATTGCTGTCTTTATAATCTTCAGCCTCTTTTGCGCCGGTCTTTCTTTTCGCGTGGGGTGGATTACGGTTGTGGCGGGAGAGCATTACAGTAAATTAGCTATAGAACAGCAAACAAGAGATACCCCGATACCGGCAAAAAGGGGTATGATTTACGATCGGAACGGAAAAGAACTGGCAATCAGCTCGGTTACGAATACGATATGGGCAAGACCGTCAGATGTCCGCTCTGCAAAAACTAAGGAAGAGGGACAAAAAAAGCTCGATCATACGGCAGATGTACTTGCCTCAATATTGGAGCAGGACAAAGCGGAGATATTCAAAATTCTTACCGCTGAAAAATCTCTGGTTAAAGTGG
>CAZHBR010000263.1:0-1919 GCA_964530755.1 uncultured Oscillospiraceae bacterium
TATCCGAGCTGAAAAAAGACCTTCTTCTTTTACCCAGAACTATTTTACACTATCCCTGAGTGTGGCAAGGTTGGACAGCCTGCTGTCAAAATGATATAATGCATATTGAAATTTAAAGACAATAATATCGGCAAGGAGTCATATTATTATGTTTATATACGATAGCTCATACAACGAAAAGCTGATGGGATGCTGGGAAAAATTCATTAATAATGAATCCTGCGACCTCAGTATGGTCCGACCCGAAATCCTGGATTCATGGCACAGGTCGCGTTCCTATTTAGTGGATCCTTACCGGCCCAAAACGACGATATTGCCACCCCAGGAGCTGGATCAAAGAATCGAAAGAAATCGATTGCTGATAGATATAAGCAGGCCTTATATGGAAAAGCTGTATTCAGTTGTAAAGGGCTCCGGCTTTTATTTGCTTCTTGTCGATAAAGACGGCTATATACTGGATCTGATCGGGGACAGCGAAATTATCGAACATGGAGAAAAATACTCCAAGCTCGTCACCGGTGCCAACCGAAGCGAACAATTTGCAGGCACCAATGCTATAGGCACTGGATTGAAGCTTCAAAAGCCTATTCAAATATGGGGCGGTGAGCATTATATCATAGCGCATAAAGACTACGGCTGCAGCAGCGCGCCAATTTTCGACCCGGAAGGAGAACTTCTTGGCTGCCTCAACATCACAGGAAGAGCTACGGAAACCCACCCACATACCTTAGGCATGATCATCAGCGCGGTAGATGGTATTTCAAACGAGCTTAAGATACGGCAGGCCTTCATCGAAATTGAAAAGGTCAGCAACCAGAGAAATCGGATCATAGAGACAATGCCCTCGGGCTTGATCCTTTTGAATAAGGACGGACAGATCATTCAAGTGAACACTACCGCCTTGTCAATGCTAGGAATAAAGAATAAAAAGATTATAGGGAAAAGGCTTTTCAACATCTTGCGGTTTGATGAACCTGGCGGGGAGAAAGCCATTCTAGGCACACAGACCTATAACAAAGAAATGAACATAGCTTTGGAGGGCTCCGCCGGGACACCAAAGAAATTCAATGTAAGTGTCGATTTTGTCATTGACAGCCACGGCGGCAGGGAAGGAACCGTTTTACGCTTCAACGAAACAAGAAAAATCAACCGTCTGGTAAATCAAATCAGCGGTTACAAGTCCACATATACATTTCAATCCATCATAGGGGATTCCCCGGTTATGAAGAACATGATAAAAACCTGCGAAAAGGCGGCTAAGAGCAGCTCCAACATACTTATCCTGGGAGAAAGCGGTACTGGCAAGGAACTGGTAGCCCAGTCCATTCACAACGCAAGCAGCTATGCAAACGGGCCATTTGTTGCCATAAATTGCGGCGCACTTCCCAAAGGCCTGGTTGAAAGCGAGCTTTTCGGCTATGAACGAGGCGCCTTTACCGGGGCAAACAAGGAAGGGAATCCTGGGAAATTTGAACTGGCTGAAGGGGGAACAATTTTTCTTGATGAGATCGGTGACATGCCCCTTGATGTTCAAGTTACCCTGCTAAGAGTGTTGGAGACAAGGGAAATTGTCAGAATAGGGGGAAAATATCCCCGCTCTGTTGACGTTCGGGTGATAGCCGCTACTAATCAGGATTTAAAGACCGCGGTTTTGGAAAAAACATTCCGAGATGACCTGTATTACAGGTTAAATGTTTTCACAGTAGAAGTCCCACTGCTTAAGGATCGGGGAGATGACATAAGAAAACTCACAGATTATTTTATTTCATCCCTTTGCAGGCCTAAAAATATAACGAAGACCGCAGATGACGAGGTCTATTCTATCTTAAACAGATACTCTTGGCCGGGAAACATTCGAGAGCTGGAAAACGCAATTGAGCGAGCCATAAATATTTCAGACG
Organism: uncultured Oscillospiraceae bacterium; assembly: GCA_964530755.1. Taxonomy (GTDB): domain Bacteria; phylum Bacillota; class Clostridia; order Peptostreptococcales; family Anaerovoracaceae; genus CAYRNC01. The sequence continues at coordinate 1,902 of CAZHBR010000263.1, forward strand.
GGGAAATAATTCTGCCGG
>CAZHBR010000264.1:0-1898 GCA_964530755.1 uncultured Oscillospiraceae bacterium
AAAAAATCCAGAAATCAGATCGGTGAATTGAATGCTCAAGTCGAGGACAGTCTTTTAGGCGTAAGGGTTGTGAAATCCTTTGCTAATGAAGATCTTGAGGCGGAGAAGTTTCGAAAAGGAAATGAAGGCTTTTTGGATATAAAGCGGGAGGCCTATCGGTACATGGCGGGTTTTCAAAGTACAATACGCTTTTTCGACGGAATCATGTATATTGCCGTGGTGATTGCAGGATCAATATTCATGATCAACGGGCGCATAGCAGCGCCGGATTTCGTCGCCTTTTTATTGTACGTAGCGATGCTGTTAGCGTCCATAAGGAGAATTGTAGAATTTACGGAGCAATTTCAAAGGGGAATGACGGGTATAGAACGATTCATCGAAATTATGGATGTGCCTGTTGAAATTGACGATGTGGAGGGGGCCATACCTCTTAAAAACATTAAAGGAGAGATCCGTTTTGACAATGTGAGCTTCAGGTATAAGGATAATCATCGAAATGTTTTATCCAATATAGATTTGCTTGTAAAGGCGGGTGAAAATGTGGCTCTTGTCGGACCTTCCGGTAGCGGGAAAACAACTTTATGCAATTTGATACCCAGGTTTTACGAGGTCACCTCCGGTAGGATATTGATAGATGATCAGGATATAAAACTAGTCACCGTGCAGTCATTGCGCTCTAACATCGGTATTGTTCAGCAGGATGTCTATCTGTTTTCAGGAACTGTATTTGAAAACATTGAATATGGCAGGCCCGGATCCACCGTGCAGGAGGTTATTGAGGCAGCAAAGATGGCCGGTGCTCATGATTTTATTATTGAACTTGCAGATTCCTATCATACCTATGTTGGTGAAAGGGGTGTAAAGCTATCCGGAGGTCAAAAACAGAGGATCAGCATAGCGCGGGTATTTCTAAAAAACCCGCCGATATTAATTTTAGATGAAGCTACATCTGCCTTAGACAATGAAAGCGAACTCGTCGTGCAAAAATCATTGGAGTCTCTTTCTGAGGGAAGAACGACTTTTACCATAGCCCATCGATTGACTACAATCAAGCATGCCGCAATCATTTTGGTTCTAACAGAAAACGGCATAGAGGAGCAGGGCAGTCATGAGGAATTGCTGGCTAAGAAAGGTGTTTACTCCAAGCTGTATAGAATGTATGAATGAAAAGGAGGGCGCAGTGGTAAAATTAGGTAACGACTGGGATGGGTTGCTTTCAGCGGAGTTCAAGAAAGAATACTATCTTGTTTTAAGAAAATTTCTTATTGAAGAATACAAAACCAGGATGATATATCCTTCAATGTACGATATATTTAATGCGTTGAAATATACTGCCTATAGCGATGTAAAGGCGGTTATTCTGGGGCAGGATCCCTATCATGGGCCGGGACAGGCTCATGGTCTTTGTTTCTCAGTTCAAAAGGGGGTTGGTAAGCCCCCGTCGCTTTCGAACATATTCAAGGAACTGTTTGACGATCTTGAAATCGCCCCTCCTAAACACGGATGCTTATCTGATTGGGCCCAAAATGGGGTTTTACTTCTAAATACTGTTCTTACTGTAAGGGCCGGTCAGGCGAATTCGCATAAAGGAAAGGGATGGGAGGTTTTTACAGACCGCATTATAGAATTATTGAATAAAAGGGAGGGCCCTATGGCATTCTTATTGTGGGGGGCCAACGCCGGATCTAAATCAAAATTGATTACCAATCCGAGGCATCTGATACTTAAAGCCGCTCATCCAAGTCCTTTCTCCGCAAGCAGTGGATTTTTTGGATGCAGGCATTTTTCAAAAGCAAACAAGTATTTATCCCAGTTTGGAATGTCTGTCAATTGGGAAATAATATAACATAAGTTAAATCCGGCGGTGATATGGCAGTTATAAGTAACCTGAAAAAACG
>CAZHBR010000265.1:0-240 GCA_964530755.1 uncultured Oscillospiraceae bacterium
GGTAAGGAATCTGCCATGTTGGGTATTCTGCGTAGTGTTTTTACCCGACATATTCGCCTTCCTACTCAAAATATGGACAAATATACCCATATCGGGACTATTGCTGTTTATTCTTGTATGCTTTCACATTGATCTGCACCAATCATTACTCACAAGTTCTTGCACAGTCCACAGGCGTAAATTCCCGACCTAGCCATCGGTACACATCTGTAACAGCTTAATTATGCCGTTTTATAGATT
>CAZHBR010000265.1:250-1853 GCA_964530755.1 uncultured Oscillospiraceae bacterium
AGATTTTAGCATCCCTCAGATTAAGATTTGCGTTATTATCACAATCTGCTTTATATCCACATTCACGCTGATATTCTCTGTCTGAAAGCTTCAAACCTTTCTTGATACTTTCACATTCATGGCATATTTTAGATGATGGATAAAAACGATCTACAACTCTTAATTCGATTCCATTTTCCTGATATTTTGCCCCTGCTTTAACTCCGAATTCATAGAATTTCTGTTAAGCAGTCGCCTTGGAAGGATGCCTTTTTTTCATCATGCCTGATACATCCAAACCCCAATGGTGATATGAGACGGTTTGGGTTTTTACAATCCCATTCACACATTTATTAATGTAATAAGCCGATATGTTCTATCTTTTGATGAATTTTTTGTACCTTTGTCTTCGGATATTCTGCCTAGTAGCTTCCTCCTTTTTATTTTTGTTGCGCTTTTTATAGTCTTCGTATTTCCTCGAAAGACAGCGCTCTTCCGTTTTAACTTCTTTTCTTGTTGCTTTAACCGACTTGTTATATTAATATTTTTCTTTGTAATACCATTGATCGTTCCCTTTCTTCAACAAATAAGAAGACATAAGATTGCAAACGAATCCACTGGCTCTTGCCTTATTTATTATTTGAATTTGTTCCAATGTTGGTTTTAATTCCGTCTTGCAGCTCGTCATCAATCTCCTTATCCTCCTTTATCTGTTTTTCGTATTTTTCAGGTCTATAGATTTTACAGGGAAACATATGGCATGACCGCTTAAATATACATCGGCTGAATTATTAGAAACTTTACATCATATTGACATTTCTTCTTATCCGCCATGAATGTATCAAAGTCCTGCTATTGCTCTGTTAAGGGAACGCACCTTCATAACGCCGATGCTGAGATCAAAAAAAACGGAGCGGCCATAATTCTTTCTCGTATCCTCAAACACTATAGGTATGCGAAGCATGGTCAAGACCTGCTTTACGCTATCCACATTGCGGTCACCTATGGACCCCATCTGGCTTCCCTGCTGTGTCTGAAACATCTTTGCTCCGCCGGCTATTTGAGCGGTTATGCGACGCATATCAGAGCCCAGGGCCTGCATTTCATTTACTAAATCGGCGATGGCCGTATCTGCATATTTCATTCTGTTTCCATCGCCTTTGGCAAACTGAGTGCTGTCAGGAAGCATAATATGGGACAGGCCGCCTATTTTAAGTCTGTCGTCATATAAGCAAACCCCTACACAGGAACCCAGTGCGTAAGTAACTAAAATATCCGGTTTTCTTGCAACTATATAATCTGAAATACCAACTATCAGTGTGCGGCTCATGCTTCCAGTCCCAATCTTTCCATTATCAATTTCAATGTATCTATGCGAGCGAACATGACGACGTTGCTTCTCAGATCATTTTCTGCTCCCGAGAAATTTTCTTCGATGAACATCACCTTATCTCCTATCGCGCCGAATTCAATGATGGGAACGCTCAGCAGCGCCCCTGCCATATCGATGGCAATATTGGGCGCTGACAGCTCTATCCGGAGGCCCGTCAATGCAGCTATAGAGCCGATATAGGAAGACCCGAGTATGTTCCCGATCTCCTTGATAGCAGACAGCCTAAGCTCC
>CAZHBR010000266.1:0-1838 GCA_964530755.1 uncultured Oscillospiraceae bacterium
ATAGAGGGCACCATATGGAAATTGAAATGAAATACTCCATAAAAGATAAATCCGGCGCAGATGCTATATGGGAGGATGAATATCTTAACGAAATAGGCGATGAATCTTCACGTGAAACCCTTTACATGAAGGCTGCATATTTTGATACTGAAGATTATATTTTATCAAAAAACGATATTGCATTCCGCGTACGGATGGAGGGGAGCCGTATTGTTGCTTCTCTTAAATGGAATGGACGAAGCGAAGAAGGTCTTCATATTCGGGAAGAGATTAATGTCCCGGTCGATGATCCCGCCTGTTTCATGCAGCCTTCTGCGGAAATCTTCCGCGAAAGCGAGACAGGACAAAGCATGATGGCTCTTGTAGGCGATAAACCGCTTTTGAGTTTTCTTGAAACCCACTTTCTCAGACGCAGAATCAGGGCTGACAGCGGTGAAAGCATTCTGGAGATCTCCCTGGATACAGGGGAAATCATCACAGATTTCGGAAGCCTACCCATATGTGAGCTCGAAATAGAGCTGTTTTCGGGAGAACAGGAAGATGTGAGATCGATAGGAGATATATTGGCTGAAAAATATGATTTAAAGCCCCTTGATAAGAGCAAGTATGCTCGCGGGATAAAACATATCAACGATAATAAAACGTAGGGGAACATGCCGATTATCGAGTTGAAAACCGGAGATTCGTCCGGTTTTTGCTCTTTCAGCCCCGATTTTACGTAATAACAATACAAATATTATTATAATATCAGATAAACCTCATAAAATCGACTGATATTGTTATTATTACTTTACTTTATGGGTATAAATCATTATAATATTATGCGCAATGGGAGAAATATACTCGCATAGAATACAGGAGGATAGCATTAAATGAAATCAACATTCATCGGTAAAGAGAAGAATGAGGCATCGTTTCGGATGGATTTTTCTGCGGAGGATTTTGAGGTGGCAGTTAATAAAGCCTATCAATCCGAGAAAAACAAATATCCACTGGACGGGTTTAGAAAAGGAAAGGCTTCCCGTAAATTGATAGAAGCCAAATATGGTGTAGATGTATTTTACGAGGAAGCTGTCAACCATCTTTTTTCTGCAGCATATCCTGATGCTATAGAGGAGCTGGATCTTTCACCGGTCGACAGCCCTACTGTAAGCTTTGACCACATTGAGAAGGGTAAAGGTTTGGGAATGAGCATCAAGGTGACAGTGGCTCCTTCGGTGGATGTAAAAGATTACAAAAATATTAAAATAGAAAAAGTAGATAATACAGTGACAGAGAGCGATGTTGAAGAAGAACTCCTTGCCCTTCAAAAGAAACACGCGAGAATGGTTGTCACCGAGGGGCCGGCACAGGACGGAGATTCATTGATAATTGACTTTGAGGGCTACGTAGACGGTGAACAATTCGAGGGGGGTACAGCTGAACGGCAACCTCTGATTCTGGGATCAAATACATTTATACCGGGCTTTGAGGAACAGTTGGTAGGATGCGTTCCGGACGAGGAAAGGGATGTAACCGTTACATTTCCCAAGGAATATCAATCAAATGAGCTGGCAGGTAAAGAGGCAACCTTTAAATGCAAGGTTCACGATATAAAAAGGATGGAGCTTTCTGCTTTGGATGATGACTTTGCGGTTGAGGCAAGTGAATTTGAGACACTTGAGGAACTGAAGCAAGACATTATGAAGCAGTTGGAAAAAGATGCCTTAGAAAAAGCTGAAAATGAGATGAAGAATGCGATGCTCGTTAAATTATACGAGGCAAATGAGATAGACATCCCCGACATCATGGTCGAGGATGAAGTAGAGGAAATGGTGGGTGAACTTAACAGGCAGTTG
>CAZHBR010000267.1:0-1831 GCA_964530755.1 uncultured Oscillospiraceae bacterium
ATTTTGCCCAAGGTAGTATGCTTCCCAAGATTCAAGCGGCGGTTAAATTTGTTGAAGGAAGGCCTGGAAAGATTGCAATAATAACATCTTTATACAAGGCGGAGGAAGCGCTTAAAGGGGAAGCGGGGACGAGAATTGAAAACATATAAAAGGATAGTTCATCCTTTAATCTTTCTTAATAAAAATAGTTTTATGCAGGCGGTCACCGGTACCGCAAGAAGCATGCCCGGTATACCGAAAAAATATCCGGCAAAGGTTACGGAGACCAGTATAAATACAGGATGAAGCCCCGTACTTTTTCCTACAACTTTCGGATAAATTATGCTGCTGTCAATCTGCTGTATGACAAGCAGCAGTGCAACTGCAAGTATTGCCTTTGCGCCTCCTCCGGATAACAGACCGATTATTGCTGCGGGGATCATGCCTAGAATCGGGCCAAAGTAGGGGATGACATTTGCAATGCCGGCAAATGTTCCGATAAATACGGCAAAATCCAATCCGATTGCTGTCAGGGCAATCGAGGACAGGATAGCTATTATCAGGGCGTCTAAGAGTTGGCCCCGAAGGAACTGGGACATTACCTTATTGATATCCGAAAGTGCTTCTGTAAGCCGTCCAGAAATCGCCATGGGTAAAAAAATATGAAGGCTTTTTCTCCAGATTTTTAAAAAGAAATCCCTGTCTTTTATAAGATATATTGAGACTACTATTCCAAGTACTATATTGAGGATGCTGCCGCCGAGCTTTCCGATAAACTCCATAATGGCTAAAGTGCTAAAATGTGAAGCTATCCAGTTAGCAATATGCGTCACCATCCCCTGAAGTCTGTCTTCAAGGCCACTGTTTTGAAGCGTCGCAATAAGATCCCTGAATGCCATTTCATATTGAAGGAAATAGGAAGAAATGCTCTCTACCATATTGGGAAGGCTGTTAAAGGACAGTCTTCCTATTATAAGAAAGGCAAAGCTGTATATTACAGCGAAGACAGCAAAAAGGATAAACAGATAAGTTATAATTATGCTTATCGTTCTGCGCAAATGAAGGAAGCTTCCTATTTTCATCGGTTTCAAAGGGAACCTTTCAAATAACTTAGACAGCAATCGATTATCCACCAGTTCTACAAGGGGAGAAATGAGGTATGCAAGCAACAGTCCTATGAACAGAGGTGACAGAGCTTTAAGGATTCCGGAAATTATGGAGGCCGCGATGACTACGATTACGCCTGTATTTTTAATGATTGAATACAGGATATAAAGCATAATTGCGGTAATTGAAACATAAAAAGATATCTTCCAGTAATGCCAATCTGAAAGAAGTTCTTTTATTTTGGGCATAGGGAACCTCGCTTTCAATCTTATTATGTATCAAACCAAAAAAATATTGCAGGTTTTCGCTGGTTTATCTTTATGCTTGTCTTAATGTATTAATTCTTTTATTCGCCTTTATATAAAGTGCATAAAAATTGTGCATAGCAAAATAATTTGCACTATTGTTAAGCGCTTATTCAATGGTATTTGAGTTATATACTGCAAATATTTTCTGCAGTATATAACTTTCTGTTTAACATTAGATTGGAATTCCAACACTTTATAGGTTGGCACAAGTATTGCTACATTTAGATATTGAAAAACCATAAAACGTACTATTAATAAATGAAAAGGAGTGAATATGGAAATTAAGTATGTACCGGAACCGTTTCGGATCAAAATGGTCGAATCAATTAAAATGTTATCAAAAGAAGAGAGAATCGAAAAAATTAAAGGCGCCAAGTATAATGTTTTCAACCTCGCCGGGGAAGATTGTTACATTGATCTTTTAACAGACAGTGGAA
>CAZHBR010000268.1:0-1286 GCA_964530755.1 uncultured Oscillospiraceae bacterium
ATGACATCGATATTGACGGCAATCTGGAAAACGCTGTCTGCTGAGGTATAGACAATGGGCTTGCCTGTCTTTTTATGCAGAGGTCCAAGTGCTTTTATTATTTCTGTGCCGGAGGCCGCATAATTCCCAAGGATGCCTGAACCTATGGCTTTTTCGTAAGCCTTTATAAAGGTGTCCGGAAAGGTTTTAAAGGTTTTAAACGGTGTCTTAGTGTGAAGTCCGGCAATCTCCCAATGCCCGGTGATTGTATCCTTTCCCCCGGATCTCTCCTTCAGTCTCCCGTAGGCCGCTGTCGGATGGACCGACTTTTCCAGTACAGTAATTCCCTCAATGTTTCCAAACCCCATGCGGATGAGATTGGGAATTGCAAAATCCTGCTTTGCCAAGGCTATGCTTTTTATGGTGTTTGCGCCGACATCTCCGTATTCTGCCGCATCCGGAAGATATCCGATGCCCAAACTGTCCAAAACGATAATGATTGCCCTTTTCATACGATCCCCCCGTCAGCCATCGCTTTTTAGGAATAACGGGCAGCAGCAAAGATGGTCACACGATACCAATCGGTAATCTATACCCCTGTGCATTCCGCGAATTCCCCTTTGATGAGCGTCTGCACCGTGTAGATGCCCATAAACGACAAGATCCGCACCGTATTCTTCAAAAAGAGATGTAAAATCATTTCTTACAGTTCCATCACTTGCAGGGGGATAGTGAAGAACACCTATTATTTTTTCCTCCCCGGCCTTCCTTGCTGATTCTAAAGACATTCGAAGCCTTCCGACCTCGCGTCGGTAAATCTTCTGATCATGCTCGGTGAAATCCGGATCTGTCGGCGTAGTCCAACCCCTGCTGCCGCAGATTGCATAGTTACCAGCCCTATAGTAAGTATTTTGTAAAAAGAACATGTCCTCAAACAAACTATTCAATTTTGTTACCGAAGCCCACCACAGATCGTGGTTGCCTTTTATCAGGACCTTTTTACCCGGAAGATCGGAAAGCCATTGAAGATCGATTAATGATTCCTCCTGCTTTAAAGCCCAGGAAGTATCACCTGCAACTATCACCGTATCCTCATCCTTAATTAACGATCTCCAGTTCTGCTCCAATCTTTTTGTATGCCTTATCCACTGACCTCCATAAATATCCATGGGCTTCTCCCCGCTCATAGACAGGTGCAAATCGGCAATTGCAAATATATTCATACACTATCCTCTGATTCCTCAGGATTTTCCGGGATATCTTCTTCCTCGATTTCCAGAATTGATCTGCTTCCGCTTTCGGAAAGA
>CAZHBR010000268.1:1296-1813 GCA_964530755.1 uncultured Oscillospiraceae bacterium
GCGCAGTTTGCTCTGAATTCTACGGGTCCTGACCCCTACCAGCTTGTCCAATTCTGCATTGGCCTGATTAATTCTTTGCTGAGTAGCCGATAAAACCTTTTCAAACTTTCCGAACTCGGTCTTCACGGCGCCCAGCACGTTCCACACTTCGCTTGAGCGTTTCTGAATGGCTAAGGTGCGAAAACCCATCTGCAGGCTATTTAAAAGGGCTGCCATAGTGGTGGGCCCCGCTATATTAATCTTATAGTCTCTTTGAAGGGTTTCCACAAGACCCCTCCTTACTACCTCGGCATACAAACCCTCAAAAGGCAGGAACATAATACCGAAATCCGTTGTAACCGGCGGGTTTATGTATTTATCTTTTATACTTTTGGCAAATGTTTTTATCGTTTTATCCAAATTATTTGCCGCAGTCTCGATTTTTGCCGGCACTCCTGACTCGTAAGCCTCCATAAGCCTGCTGTACGCGTCTGCAGGAAATTTGGCGTCGATAGGAAGATATACAGTATCCTCGCCG
>CAZHBR010000269.1:0-1810 GCA_964530755.1 uncultured Oscillospiraceae bacterium
GCGCTCATCATTTAATTTGAATTTACATACAGAACCGATTATTTAATTAGATTTAACATAATTAAAGATGCATCAAACATGCCAATACATTAGCGTATTTACATAAATATTCGCTTATATTTGATACTAATGTATTTATTTCCAGGTTTTTTAACAATAGTATCTTTAAATAAATGATAATCTCTACCCGCCTATTTTTAAGGTTTTCGTTGCGCACTATTAAATATCATATTAAAGTCAAAATATGATTTATTAGCTAAACCTGGCTACCTAATCTTTTTTGACTTCAGTTTCTGTAAACGATGGAAGAACAGACCCACCCTCAGGCATAATAAGAACTTTTGCGTCTAAACCTTTAACAGACAATGCATGATCCAGGGCCTCTTGCACACCCGGAAATGGTATAAATCCCATTTTACCGACCAGCTCTGCATCTAGATCCGATATCATATATATGCTGTATTTTTCAAGCATTAAGGCTATGGCGGCTGCTTTATGTCCTCCCAGCTTGAAATTTACCTTTATTTGCTCGATCATTTCCTTCGGGGTCATAGTAGTCATCCATTCCTGAAAAATTTTTTCCCCAAACCCCTCTGATGCTTTTGCGCACCAAATAATAATACCGCCGTCTTTTACGGCATGCTTTGAATTGTCAAGCCCCTTTTGTGACTGGTAAATGTTAATATCTTTTGGGTACCCGCCAGCAGAAACCACGACGATTTCAGCCCTTTTTTCAATCGTTGTTTTATACATACTATCAAGATAGCGGCATCCTTCACGATGCGCTTTAAAAGCATCACCAGCAAACGCTTTTACGATGTTTTTTTTATCATCTAAAACAACATTTACGATAAAATCTATTTTTATAAACCCGGTTATTTCGTCGATATCCTGCCTTACAGGATTGGTATCAAGATTACCGGCAAAAGCACCTTCCTTCACCATGTTTGAATGATTAGCTTGTATTGCCTCATGACTGGATGTACCCGGCATCACAGCCTTGCTTCCACCGGAATATCCGGCAAAATAATGAAATTCGATATTCCCGATGCAGATAATCCTGTCCGCCTCAACTACGGGTTCAAAAATGTCGACAGGTGTTCCGTTTTTACAAAACCCCAGCCTCTTACATCGCCCCATATCGCTATCTATGACATTAACACCGGTATCATAGATCAGTTCACCTACCAAAGCCCGCTTTTCGCTGTCAGTATGAGGTCTGTGACTTCCAAGCGCCAAAACAATTGTTATATCATCCGTGGCAATTCCCCCGTCATAAAGATCCTCAAATATCTGGGGAAGAACTTTATAGCTGGGCATCGGTCTAGTAATATCACTTGTTACAATAACAACTTTTTCGCCTGGCTTAACAATCTGCGACAAAGTCTTGCTTCCGATAGGTTCATTTAACGCCGCCCTTACCGCTTCTTCATTAATTGATTTCCCAGGTTGTTTGTTACCGATGACAGATCCAAGGTAATAATGACTATCCATTTGAAACGTGACTTTTCCCTTACCATATTTCAATTGAAACTCCATTTTATTACACCTTTCAAATTCGCGATACTTTAGAGGTTAATGCTGCCCGGTATACGGCTTTAGCAACCGAGTCCCGTACAGACTGATCAAAAGGCGGAACTATTATATACTCCGGTTCAAGCTTTTCATCTGGAATTAACCCCGCAATGGCTTTCGCCGCCGCTACTATCATCGTCTCGTTGATGTCACTTGCCTTTGCATCCAAAGCCCCTCTAAAAATTCCCGGAAAAGCCAGAACATTATTTATCTGGTTGGGATAATCCGATCTGCC
>CAZHBR010000270.1:0-1801 GCA_964530755.1 uncultured Oscillospiraceae bacterium
GCTTAAAAGAGAGGATATTCCTTTCGTAGTCGTCTTGGGAAATCCATTGAAAGCCTTCCCAATTCTGATCTTGCTGCCATAAAGCAGGCGTATTTCTATAAAAATGATTGAGCAGCCTTAAAAAAGAATGCATCTTTTGATGCATTTCAAAACCCAGAAGATTCCAGTCTAATTCCCTTTTATAATCCCACTCGGAGAAATGAGCCAGTTCGGCTCCCATAAAAATCAATTTCTTGCCGGGGTGTGCCATCATGTATGCGAGATAGGCTCTCATTCCCGCAAATTTCTCCTTGTAACTGCCCGGCATCCTGCTCAGCAACGAACCTTTTCCGTGTACAACTTCGTCGTGGGAAAGGGGCAGGATATAGTTTTCAGAAAATGCATAAGTTAAAGGGAATGTCAAGGCATGATGCTTGCCTTTTCGAAAAAACGGATCTGTTTTCATATAATCCAGACTGTCATTCATCCATCCCATATTCCATTTGAAATTAAATCCCAGTCCGCCTACATCGACGGGGCTTGTAACCAGGGGCCACGCAGTGGATTCTTCGGCAATCATCAATGCATGAGGATATCTCCGGAATATCGCTTTATTTAAATCCTTCAAAAAGGATGCCGCCTCCAGGTTTTCTCTGCCTCCATGACAATTTGGATTCCATTGTCCTTTTTCTCTTCCATAGTCTAGATACAGCATCGAGGCAACGGCATCTACCCGCAGGCCGTCGATGTGATATCGATCGAACCAGAACATGGCATTGGATATCAGAAAGCTTCTGACTTCATTGCGGCCCCAATCGAAAACCAAGGTCCCCCATTCCCTGTGCTCTCCTTTTATTGAATCCCCGTATTCGTAACAGGGGGAACCGTCAAAATAGGCTAAACCCTCCTCGTTTTTTGGAAAATGGCCTGGAACCCAGTCTAAAATCACTCCTAATCCGGCCTGATGGCAGGAATCTATAAAATGCATGAAATCGGAGGGGGTGCCATATCGCGAAGTCGGAGCATAGTAACCTATGGCCTGATAACCCCAAGACCCGTCGTAGGGATATTCGCTTACGGGCATCAGTTCTAAATGTGTATATCCCATATCCTTTACGTAGGGTATCAATTCCAAGGCGAGCTTGCGGTAGCTGAAACAATTGCCATCAGGATACTTTCTCCAGGAACCTAAATGCACCTCATATATATTGATAGGCATATTGTAGGGAACCCTATATCTGTTTTGCTCCTGCCATGCCCCGTCGCACCATGTGTAATTATCGAGGCTGTACAGCTTCGATGCCGTTCCGGGCCTTGTTTCCATATGAAAGCCGTAGGGATCAGCCTTTGCAATCTTTTTTCCGCTTTCAGTCTCTATAATATATTTATAATGATCATATTCTTTGCCTCCGCAATAAAATATTTCCCAAAGACCCTGATCGTTAATCTTTTTCATCGGTATATCATATTGGGACCATTTATTGAAATCTCCGGATAAAAAAACACTTTTTGCTCTGGGAGCCCAGACCCGAAACACATAACCATCCTGACCATTGACACGCAGCCGATGAGCACCCATTATTTCATATGCATGGGTTGCTGTACCTTGGTGAAACAGGTAAACGGGCAGTTCCAACCGACTGTCCATATCAGCTCCTCCTTCCTGTCAAGGCATTCGATTGCATTTTTCATAATATTCATTTCGCAGCATAGACAAAAGATGAAGGTCTATATACTTCCCATCCTTTTTACCAGAGTTACGCATCACTCCCTCATATTGGAATCCAAGTTTTAAAAATAATGCCGCCGCTATGCTATTTTT
>CAZHBR010000271.1:0-1788 GCA_964530755.1 uncultured Oscillospiraceae bacterium
GGCAGTGTATGAAGACGGTAATTTTTTAGGAAAATATCGAAAGCATCATATTCCGGAGGCTCCGCAATATATAGAAAAATACTATTTCACTCCGGGCAACACCGGATATCCCGTATTTCAAACCAAATACGGAACCATAGCTGTTTTAATATGCTGGGATGAATGGTTCCCGGAACCGGCAAGGATTGTGGCTATGAAGGGGGCCGACATAATATTCTACCCCTCTGCAATAGGCTCATTGCCGGAGGAGCCGGATTTCGATTGCTCTCCTATGTGGATTGACGCTATTAAAGCACATGGCATCCACAACAATGTTTTCACGGCCGCCATCAACAGGGTTGGCATTGAATACAGCTCCGAAGGGTTCATGTCATTTTATGGTTGCAGCTTCGCAAGCAATCCTCTTGGAGAAATAATCGCTAAATCAAAAACCGCAGAAGATGAGATTATTTATGCGGATGTAGATTTTAGTGAAGTGAAAAGGGCCAGAGATTTCATGCAATTTTTTAGAGATAGAAGGCCCGAAACGTATGAAGAATTGTTAAAGCTGACAATTGAGGGATAGCAATACCAAATACCCTTTTAACGGACATGATCGGGCGGCGGAATGAAATAACCGCCGCCTGACCACATCAATAATATGGCGAATTCTGCAGGTACCCCCTAAATACGCTACGCATAGCCGTCACTTTATCAATTATTTCATTCATGAGAACATTGTAATTTGAATGATCATCGAAATCCAAGCCCTTAATCCTTGTCAATATGCGACTTGCCTTTTTATTGTCTAATCTCTGCCAATCGAGGGAGAGCAGCAACTCGTTTTCAATGTCCTCCTTTTTTGAATACAGATCATCAAACAACGCCTTCTCCTCATTTATGTACAACTCAACCCCGATAAATCCTTCTTTGTTCACAAGGGTAACGCTGATATGAGCCTTACCGGTACCTATGGAAACATCATACCAGTGATCAGTTGACGCTTTTCTGATGTTAAACGGTTTTCCCCTGGCAGCAATAAGCTGATTGAATTCCGTCCAGAATTCAAGCCTTTCAGACTGCGACTTATTCATATTGCTGTAGCCCCCGACAACTTTACCGCTCTTTATAAAATCATTGGGTTTTTCGATAATTTCAAACTTCGGAGCCGGCAGCGAATCTCCGATCTTATATGCGTGCAGTTCCAGCAAAAAGAAATTTATATCTTTGCTGATATTATTGTTAAGCCATTCCATAGCGCTTCTATGCTCTTCACGTGCATTTGTAACAATCCAGACGACAACTTTTGCATCCAGACCAGAGGCGTAAGTGATAATTTTACCTAAATGATCGTGGTTCGAACCTTCCAATTGGTTTTCGATGATGATTTTTATCCCGGTTGTTTCATCCGTTGCGACAAGATCGCAGCGATAAGCGCCGACATACGCTTCTTTGCTGATATCAACAAGAGTAAGGCCAAGGATTTCATTCAGCAAATCAATGTTCTCTTCTTTCCCCAGCCAGTTTGAAAAATCGTACTGTTCATGATTCCATAATTCCCGAACATTTACCTCCGCCAGCTTACCAAATTTCACAGATCCCCCTCCTTAATACACAAAAAGACGACATTTATTATACTAAGCGATTCCCACTCGTTCCCTTTTGCCCGTGATTGCATAATGAAATTTATTTTGCACCATTGCATAAAAATCATGGGTGACGGGGGCATTCCTGTCGTAGTCAATGCTGCACTCGGCGAAAATATCGGTTATCTGTTGCCAAATGCGACGCTCACTTGCCCGGATGGAG
>CAZHBR010000272.1:0-1787 GCA_964530755.1 uncultured Oscillospiraceae bacterium
GGCAACTACGCCCCTTGTGGACTTTCACCACAGATTGACGGCATGCCCGTCATACGGAAAAACGGCATAGCCGATATTATATACCGACTATGCCGTTTTTCTCCTTAGACGCGCCACCATTAGGTGAGCTTTGTCCTCAGTCTGAAGCGGCCTTAAAGAAGCCGCCTCTTTATTTTCAGTTCAGCGTTTATTACATCATTCCCATGCCGCCGCCCATACCGCCGCCCATCGGCATAGCAGGTTCATCGCTTGGGATTTCCACTACCCCGGCTTCTGTGGTAAGAAGCATCGCGGACACAGATGCCGCATTCTGAAGAGCAGAGCGGGTAACCTTAGCCGGGTCAACTATTCCCGCCTCCACCATATCCTCCAGCTTTTCATTTATGGCATTGAATCCTACACCGGCTTTTTCCGCCTTTACTTTATCTACGACTACAGAGCCTTCAAGTCCTGCGTTATTTGCAATGTTGCGAATCGGTTCCTCAAGTGTCCTCATAATGATCGAAGCGCCGGTCTTGACATCCCCGGTAAGCCCGTTTATATATTCCTCAACCTTAGGTATAACGTTAATGAAGGCAACACCTCCGCCTGCGACTATCCCCTCTTCTACAGCGGCCCTTGTAGCGTTCAGTGCATCCTCTATTCTGAGCTTTCTCTCCTTCAGCTCGGTTTCAGTAGCAGCCCCTACCTGAATTACGGCTACTCCGCCTGAAAGCTTTGCCAATCTTTCCTGAAGCTTTTCCTTGTCAAACTCTGATGTGGACTCTTCAATTTGTACTTTGATCTGATTGATTCTCGCCTTAATATCCTTAGCTTCCCCGGCTCCGCCCACGATAACGGTGTTCTCTTTATTCACCTTGACGGTGTCGGCGGTTCCAAGCATATCCAATGTGGCATCTTTAAGCTCATACCCAAGCTCCTCGGAGATGACCACGCCGCCTGTCAAGGTGGCGATATCCTCCATCATCGCCTTCCTTCTGTCGCCAAATCCCGGCGCCTTGACAGCTACACAATCAAAGGTACCCCGAAGCTTATTGACTACGATTGTTGCCAATGCTTCTCCTTCCACCTCTTCTGCAATGATAAGAAGCTTTTTACCCTGCTGCACTATTTGCTCTAAAATGGGCAGTATTTCCTGTATGTTTGCAATTTTTTTATCGGTCAACAGAATATAAGGGGTGGACATGACCGCTTCCATTTTCTCTGCATCTGTTACCATGTAAGGTGAGAGATAGCCCCTGTCAAACTGCATACCTTCAACCACTTCCAGGGTGGTCCCCATCGACTTCGATTCCTCAACGGTTATGACACCGTCCGTGCCTACCTTTTCCATAGCTTCAGCAATAAGGCTGCCGATCTCGTCTTCACCAGCTGATATGGATGCTACCTGAGCAATATTCTCCTTGCCTTTTACCGCGATGGAAATATCCCTGATCCCATCTACAGCAACATCTACCGCACCTTGGATTCCTCTTTTCAATATCATGGGATTTGCACCGGCAGCAACATTTTTAAAGCCCTCTCTGATGATGCACTGAGCTAATAGGGTTGCGGTAGTAGTCCCGTCACCTGCCACATCATTTGTCTTTGTAGCAACTTCTTTTACAAGCTGGGCTCCCATGTTTTCATAGGGATCCTCCAGTTCGATTTCTCTTGCAATTGTTACGCCGTCATTTGTGATGACAGGGCTGCCGAATTTCTTTTCCAGCAATACATTTCTGCCTTTAGGTCCTAACGTGATTTTGATGGTATCTGCCAGGCTGTCAACCCCGGTTAACAACTTTTTT
>CAZHBR010000273.1:0-1752 GCA_964530755.1 uncultured Oscillospiraceae bacterium
CAGAAGGGGAAAAGTACGAAAACGTCAAGGATGCTCTGGAAAAGCTGCAGGTGAATGATGCGGCATTCCATTTTGAACCGGAAACTTCAACTGCTCTGGGCTTCGGTTTCAGATGCGGTTTTCTGGGACTTCTCCATATGGAGATAATCGTCGAGAGACTTGAACGTGAATTCGATCTCGCTGTTGTGACGACATCCCCGAGTGTAATATATAAGGTGGTTATGAATGACGGTTCTGTTCAGATGGTGCAGAATCCGTCCAATCTGCCGGATGCGGGGCTCATAGATCATATAGAGGAGCCTATGGTCAAGGCTGACATCATGATTCCAAAGGAATATGTGGGCAACATCATGGAGATATGCCAAGAAAGAAGGGGCACCATGACTCATATGGAGTACATTACAGAGAACCGGGTGGCTTTGCATTACGAGATGCCCTTAAATGAAGTCATATATGATTTCTTTGACGCTCTCAAATCGAGAACAAGAGGATTCGGTTCCCTGGATTATGAATTTTTACGCTATGAGAAATCAAATCTGGTAAAGCTTGATATTTTGCTTAACAAGGATATTGTTGATGCCTTTTCCATGATAGTTCACGAATCTAAAGCATATGAAAGAGGTCGCTTTGTATGTGAAAAGCTTAAGGAAATTATCCCTATGCATCAATTTGAAGTTCCTATTCAGGCCGCAGTCGGACAGAAGGTCATTGCAAGGGAAACGGTCAAGGCTTATCGCAAGGACGTGCTTGCAAAATGCTACGGAGGAGATATTTCAAGAAAAAGAAAGCTTTTAGAAAAACAAAAAGAAGGCAAAAAAAGGATGCGCCAGTTCGGCAGTGTGGAAGTGCCTCAAGAGGCTTTTACCGCTGTGCTTAAGTATGACGAGAACAAATAGATTAACAAAAGAATTCAACAAAAAAAGGATCACGGTCATGGAACAGCTGGGATTATATGTGCACATCCCATTCTGTATTAAAAGGTGCAACTATTGCGATTTTTTGTCCTATTCCGGTTTTAACGAGGACATGCACCGTCTTTATGTGGATGCTCTGATAAAGGAGATTTTGAATTGTAAAAGGGGATTGCTCGCCGATACTATTTTTTTCGGCGGTGGCACTCCTTCTCTTTTAGATGCGTCACAAACAGAAGAAATATTATCTGCTATTAGAAAAAGATTCAAAATATCAGATAATCCGGAAATTACAATAGAGGCCAACCCCGATACGTTAACAGCGGAAAAATTGCGTTCTTACATTAAAATGGGAATAAATCGAATAAGCATAGGGGCACAGTCACTGGATGACGAGATTCTCGGTTATATAGGCAGGACCCACAGCGCCGCTGATTTCAAAAAAGCGTTTCATGCTGCAAGAGATGCTGGTTTCAGCAATATAAATGTTGATCTGATGTTCGGTATACCGGGGCAGACTGTGGATTCTTTCAGTACAGGTTTTGAAGAGGCTCTTTCAATGGCTCCGGAACACGTTTCGTTTTACAGTCTGCAGATAGAGGAAGGAACTCCTTTTTACAGAATGCTCAAAGAAGGAAATCTGCAACCGGCGGATGACGAACAGGATAGGGAGATGTACAGCGAGGCATTGTCTGCTTTATCAAAAAAGGGCTATGTACATTATGAAATATCGAATGCTGCTTTAGACGATTGTCTATGCAGGCACAATTTAAAATACTGGACGATGCAGGAGTATTTAGGATTCGGCCCGGGATCCCACTCCTATAGGAATGGTCATCGC
>CAZHBR010000274.1:0-1707 GCA_964530755.1 uncultured Oscillospiraceae bacterium
TGCGTCTCATTTTTTCCGGAATCCTGTCGACACCATTTCCCACCTCATCAACTATGGATTTATCCGGCTGCGGAACATGAATTCCCCTTTGCCCTGCCACGCTGAGATCAAAAATTAATTCCTCATCCCATTTCGCTTCATGGAATTTTCTTAGATATGTATTATAGTTTCTGCGCATCTGTCCAATTCCCTTCTGTATGAAAATACCTAATCGGAGATTGCTTCGCCAAGTCCGCTTACCAATCTGTCTATGCTTTCTTTTGTGCTCATTTCAGTAATGCAATATAGTGCGCTTTGTCCAAGCTCGGGGAAAGCTGTGGAGATATCCACACCGCCGAAAATATTTTTATTCAAAAGTTTTTCATTGATTTCCTTTACGGTTTTTCCCGTGCTGTCAAAATTGAGAACGAACTCCTTAAAGAACGCTTCCTCGAACCTGACTTTTACACCTTGGACAGCGGACAGTTTTTTAACTGCATAGGCGGAATTAGTCATAATCGTATTACCTACTTCAGCCATGCCTTTAGGCCCCATCAAAGAAAGATAAACCGCAACCGGAGCCATCCAAAGATTGTTCTGGGTACCGGTAAATTCCCGCCCCTTCTCTCTCATTGCATAATGTGTCCGCTCAACCAGCACCACCGAATAGCCGATTTCTCCCGGCACGACCGTACCTGTCGCGCCGTTAACCAATTCCTTGAATTCCATCATGTACTTTATATCATCGGGGCAGGCTATAAACCCTCCCTGAGCACCTCCGCAATAAAGATGAAGCCCCACGCTGTGTATATCCCCGACTGCCAAAGTAGCTCCGTAAACAGCCGGAGCCTCCAGCACTCCAAGCGAGATCGGATCGGCGTAAACAATAAATTCGGCACCTTTATCTCCTGCAATCCTTCCTATTTCCTCTGCGCCGCTTTCAATCAGCCCGAAAAAGTTGGGATTTTCTATTAAAACCGCAGCCGTATTTTCATCCATTTTATTCCTTAGATCATCGATATCCATTAACCCTGTTTTGTCATCGTAGTCCACCAATGTGATTTCCATTTCGTTGCCGCTTCTGACAGATTTAAGGTAATTTCTGACTATCAATAAATTCTGCGGATCCATATTTTTTGGCAGAAGAACCTTTTTTCGCCCGGTAATCCGATTAGCCATGCAGATGCTTGTAGCAGCAGCCTGACCGCCGCAATGACACGGAACTGTCAAAAAATCCATCTCCAAAAGCTCCGCCATCAGGCTTTGATACTCGAAGAAAATTTGATGCTTCCCGTGATCGGCCCAGGTCTCCGCCCCGTAGCAGGTCAAAAGCTCCGCCCTTCCTGCTATTTCATCGCAGCAGGATGGAACATAATGCTGTGCGCAGCCGGCGCCCATAAAATTATCATACTCGATACAGTTCTTGTTTTTTTCCAAAATTTCTTCTATGTGTCTTTTTATCCCCAATTCATCCAGGATTGGTTCGGGGAGATCTAACGGCCTGTTAAGCCGCAGATGTTCAGGTATTTCCTCGTAGAGCTCCATGACATCCTTTGCTCCCACAAAAGCAAGCATTTCTGCCTGAATATGTGGGACCGAATTAGGTATGTAAGGGTATACTGTTTTTTCGCCCATTTTTCCCACCTCATAGTACGTAAAGTTCTTGTCAAATAATCGGGTAGGAGGTAGGTGATTATTTCACCTACCGACCTCCCACACCACCCAGCA
>CAZHBR010000275.1:0-1684 GCA_964530755.1 uncultured Oscillospiraceae bacterium
GACAGTGTCAAGTTGTTCTGGGTTTTCCATGTTAAAATATTCAAGAAACGTTCCTTGTTCTACCCAGTGCGTCTAAGGCCACTTTTGTCCCTGTTGTTTTGCCTGAGATCCAATCCTTAACTTCAAACCATCTCCACCCTTTCGCATTTTTTAAAATCTCGTCTTGTTGGCTTTTCACGATTGTTTCGTACTTTTCAAGCTCTGTAGTTACGGTGCATTTGTCAGGATTGCGCTTCCATGCCACGGTGTCCTTTGGCTTTATTTTTCCGCCATTGATGACATAAACACGAATCATCGACATCTTGGAAAGCCCTTCCCGGGACCATCCCATAGGGTTCCTGCTGAGTCTGGCAGAAAGTACATGGCTAACCATCGCTTCGGTAGCACTGCCGATCGTATCGCTCCGCATCCTGTTTTGTACCCCATCCCAATGCTTTAGGATATAAGCCGCATTTTCCTTAATTCGTTTTATCCTGCCGGTCCGTTCTTTCCCTTCTGGCATCTTTTCCTCGACTTCTATTAACACACCCTGGACAATCCTGTCGAATAAAATTTTGTCATCACTTTGGATCGCTTTATGCGCGGCTAAACGGTAGGGGGAACATAGTTCTCCTGCAAACAATCCTTTCATGCGCTTCCTAAAATGAAACTCGTCCAGTACATATAGCGCATCCGAAAACACCTCTGTATAGCCTGTGATCCACCCAGCGCCGTCTCCATAAATGTATACTCGCTTGACTCGATCCATATCGTATTTTTCTGCGCACAGGGCGTACACATACTCCCAAAAAGTTCTCGTCTTCATACCATACCCCTGCACATGAAAAGGCTCTGTTAATTCATTCCTTCCCTTGCAGACATACCTCTTGCCTCCACAAACCGTAACAATCGGTACAATCGCGTTCCCACCTTCCTGAAGATTTACGTGGTCTTCATCTGCAAAGATGTGGAGGATTTCCGGCGTTTCTTCTGCTTTCTTGGGCACATACGCAACTTCACCCGTGTTCATCACTTTGTTTCTCACGCTTTGCCTGCTGATCTGTCCATCTGTCACAATATCCGCACTGCGTCCGTAGGAATGGATAGCCGCATGGTTGACTAATTTCGCGCTTACTCCGGAATCGATACGCTCATATGCACCAACACCAAGAATCTTGTCAACAAGATAGCCGCGCCCACTGGGAACCTTGAAGTATGTCCGATGATAGGTAAGGCTTCCCAGGGCTGTGTAGATCGTTCGCGGTACCTTCTTTTCATGTATTGCAATTCCATCCGTTTTCCTCTCGGCTTTTGCTTCACAGATGGACTGGTCGGCACTTTCTATGAATGTCGTTACAATCTCTTTTGCCATGCCATCACTGATATTTTTAATATCTTCTGTAATGAGAGCAATTGGCTTCATTCCATTTTCTTCATAGTAGCTTATAAATTTATCTGTCGCTTTACTCAATATTTGTTGTATAATAGTTCTCATAAGAAGACCGCCTTTCCATTTAGTGTTGTTTTTATCGACTAACATTTTATCATGGAATTGGTCTTCTTTTCTTTTTTTCCGCAATCGCCGCTGCGCTGCCGCCCTCGTTCGCTTTGCTCACCGCTTCGCAAGCTCCGCTCTCGGTTGCCCTTTTTATATCCGAGCTGAAAAAAGACCTTCTTCTTTTACCCAGAACTATTTTACACTATC
>CAZHBR010000276.1:0-1614 GCA_964530755.1 uncultured Oscillospiraceae bacterium
ATTTTACCTTCTTCCCGTTTTTTTGACCTCTTGCCTATGAAAATTATACTCTAAGGAATCAGGCAGAATATTCCACGCCCTAATGCACAACATATCCGCATTGGAGGTGATAATAATTTGACGAGGGCCGGACTTACATTAGCATAGGATTGTTAAGGAGGATATAATTGTAATGATAATACCATTAATAGGACAACTGATTGTTTATATAATAATGGCATGTGCAGCCGCGGGTGTTGTCGCTGCCTTATTAAATGAAATCAGGGGAACCAGTTATGGCATTGGTAATGAGTTTATGATGGCATTTCGCCAGATGGGCGATGTGTTTATTCCAATAGCGGGCATGATGGCCGCCGCTCCGTATATATTTATCATTGTAGAAAAGGTGTTTGGTGGCTTCTTTAACGCCATCGGTGCAGATATGGCCATGGCTCCTGGATTGTTGATTGCAATAGATCTGGGTGGATATCAAATGGCGGACGCTATGGCGTCTACGGCAGAAGGCTGGATAATGGGTTCCTTTGTTTGCTACATGTTTGGACCGATTATTTCTTTCACTATACCTGTATCTTTTGCAATGTTGGATAAAAGGGATCATAAATATTTCGGTCTGGGAATTATGGCCGGAATACTTTCGATACCTTTTGGAGTATTAGTATCGACTGTATTATTAAATGCGTCTAAGGTTCCTTTAAGGAGCATTGTTTCAACAGACTCGGCTGCAGATATGGTTTTGAATTATAATATCAAAGAAATTTTTATAAATATCATCCCATTAGCTGTTTTTTGTATCGCTTTAGGACTCGTTCTTCGATTCTTAACTGATATCTGTGTTAAGGTATTCCTCGTGTTTGGAAATGCTCTTACAGCCACTTTGAGAATCATTATGGTTCTTGCCATAATTGAATTCTTTACAGGGTTCTTTTCCTCCGTATTTGGAGGCTGGGGCTTCAACCCGATAATCGGCGATGAGGAAGATCCCATGAGAGCCTTGGAAATCACAGGGTTTATAACAGTTATGCTGTGTGGTGCCTTCCCGATGGTACATCTGATAAGAAAGTATTTCGCTGGCGGGTTGAAAAAAATTGGCAGAGGCGCAGGCTTTAGTGAAGTTGGCAGCGCCGCATTAATTGCAACCGCTGCAAACCTTCTGGCGGGGCTCAGGCTTATAAAAGATATGGCACCTGTCGATAAGGTAAAAATCATAGCCTTTTCAGTTTGCTGCTCGTGGCTATTAGGTGATCATATATCATTTACGGCGAACTTCCAGCCCAATATGTTAGCCATATTGATGGTAGGAAAAATTGTAGGAGGAATAATAGGGATAATAATTGCCATCTGGTTAGGAGTGCCTGTTGCAAGGCGGTTTGAGAAAAAGGACAGAGAACTCGGTATAATCGGCGAAAACGAATATTCGAATCCGGATCAATTGCTTCCCAAATCAAAAAAGACAAGAACGCTGCATGATGTAAACTAGTAAGTAAAATACGCCTCTTTGATCAAGGGGCGTATTTTGTATCCTTCTAATCCGCCGTGCCTTGGAATAGTAGTTGTATTTATTGTGTTAAAAAGATATATTGTACTTGGGGTAAGCAATAGAAGTTTTTTAAAAAG
>CAZHBR010000277.1:0-1590 GCA_964530755.1 uncultured Oscillospiraceae bacterium
GCTCCCCACAACATGCCGATTCACGACACTGTTTTAGATGAGATTAATGACTTTGATAAAATTGCTGTCACTTATCGACAGTTGAAGAAGCGCATTGCAGCAGGAACGATAAAGCTATAATTTTTGTGAGTGTGTGATGAGAAAACTTGGTTTAATTGTGAATCCGATTGCGGGGATGGGAGGAAGGGTCGGTTTAAAGGGTACCGACGGCGAGGACACCCTAAAAAAAGCTTATGCACTGGGGGCAACACCTGAAGCACCTCTAAGAGCCGCTGCAGCGCTGAAAGAAGTCTATCAATTAAAGGATGAAATCCAACTGATAACCGCTCCTTTTGAAATGGGTGAGGATTCAGCAAGGGCAGCGGGGTTTTCACCGTTAGTGATAGGAAAAATAGATAAAGGCAGGACCACATTTAAGGACTCGATAGCCATAGCAAAGGAAATGGTTGCAAACGATGTTGACCTTTTAGTTTTCGCCGGCGGGGACGGTATGGCATGCAATATGTATCAGGCATTAGGTAATGATTTTCCAGCGCTTGGCATCCCTGCAGGGGTTAAGATCCACTCGGCTGTCTATGCGATTAATCCTAAAGGCGCCGGCAGAGCCATAGCCGATGTTTTCAGCGGGAAAAAGATTTACTGGAAAGAAGCGGAGGTCATGGATATCGATGAGGAAGCATTTCGCCGGGGCCGGGTACAGGCCAGGCTTTACGGATATTTGAAAGTGCCTCTTATGAAAAATTACATGCAAAGCATGAAAACAGGTGGTTATTCGGAAAAAAATGAATTGCAAAGCATTGCGGCCGAAGTCATAAATCGAATGGAAGCCGATGTATATTATATTTTCGGTCCGGGAACCACGACACGATTTATAATGGAATCTATTGGGATTAACGGAACTCTGCTAGGCATCGATGTTGTGAAGAACCGGGCATTGATAGCGGCCGACGTAAACGAGAAAAGATTGTTTGAACTGATACAAGAAAAGAAAGCATGCATTATTGTAACAATTATCGGTGGACAGGGACATATATTTGGTAGAGGCAATCAACAGTTAAGCCCCCGTGTAATCCGAACGGTTGGAAAAGATAACGTCATTGTTGCCGCATCAAAAAGCAAAATCGTCGACATCAGTCCTAAACCGCTTATTGCAGATACAGGTGATGAGGATCTCGATAGGGAGCTAATCGGTTGGCAAAGGGTAATTACCGGACAAGACGATAGTGTGATTGTAAGGCTTGAAGCGTAGTTGAACAAAGGAGAGACAAACGATGAGTAAACAAAAACCTATAGCACCTTATATGGCCATTGGTATATCCTCTGTTGTGCACGGTATAAGCAAAAGAGAAGATATACGGAAAAACTTGAACAATATAGAAAATTTGATTCATGGAGCGATATCGACTTGTAATATAAACATGCCTGTCAAACTGATCGCATTGTCTGAAGGTGCACTTACGGGATTCACGGATGAAGTGTTTGATCTGCCCCATATAATGTGCGCAAATAATTTGTTTATCGATGTGCCTGGGCCGGAAACCGACAGATTGGCCGACCTTGCAAAAATGTATGAAACCTACATTATTGTAC
>CAZHBR010000278.1:0-1584 GCA_964530755.1 uncultured Oscillospiraceae bacterium
TACATGATATCGAATTCAGCCTGTTGAAACGGGGGGGCAACCTTATTTTTTACGATTTTTACCCTGGTACGATTTCCTGTTATCTGATCACCTGATTTTATGCTTTCCACGCGCCTTACGTCAAACCTCATGCTCGCATAAAATTTTAAAGCCCTCCCGCCGGTCGTTACCTCGGGATTTCCGAACATAATACCGACTTTTTCACGAAGCTGGTTAATAAATATGGCTGATGTATTTGATTTATTAATGGCGCCGGCAAGCTTTCTGAGAGCTTGTGACATAAGCCTTGCCTGGAGTCCGACATGTGTATCCCCCATTTCGCCTTGAATCTCCGCCCTTGGAACGAGAGCAGCTACCGAATCGATAACCACTACGTCGATAGCGCCGCTTCGGACCAGCATTTCACAAATCTCAAGAGCCTGCTCTCCTGTATCAGGCTGAGAAACCAGCAGCTCATTGACATCCACACCGAGTTTACCCGCATATTCAGGATCAAGCGCATGCTCTGCATCTATGAAGGCCGCTTTCCCGCCGTTTTTCTGCGCCTCGGCAATTATATGTAACGCAATGGTAGTCTTGCCGGAAGACTCAGGGCCAAAGATCTCTGTAACTCTTCCTCTTGGGATGCCACCGATGCCGGATGCCAGATCCAGGCTCATTGAGCCGGTGGATATAGCCTCGATATTAAGCCTGGTGCCTTCACTTCCAAGTTTCATGATAGCGCCTTTCCCAAATTGTTTTTCGATCTGAAGCATAGCCGCTTCTAAGGCTTTTTCTTTTTCGCTAAGATTAACCATAGTCTCTCCTCCATCAACGAGAACATTCGTTCGCATTGATAATAACTCAATTTAACTTAAGGGTCAAGACTTTTATCTACCTTACAACTAAATTGCATTATTGTCAATATATAACATTCACTGTTCCCTGATTATTTTGTTCACAGTGTCCAGCATTAAAAGCTTGGCATAATTTCTGTTCCACGTCCTGCTGACATTGCGTATTTTAGATTCGAAGCAGAGGCGCTTTCCGTCAAAAATTGCACATATATATGTCAGGCCTACAGGTTTTGCTTCACTGTCGCCTTCGGGGCCCGCTATCCCTGTAACGGAAATGCAAAGCCGGCATCCCGATACTTTTTTTAGCCCCTCGGCCATTTCAACGGCCGTCTCCATGCTGACCGCCCCAAAACGCTTAAGCGTCTTGCGGCTGACCTGAAGTTCCTCCTCCTTTGCCCTATTGCTGTAAGTTACAAGGCCCCGGTCAAATATTTTCGATATGCCCGGAATATCTGTCATGGTTTTAGCAAAGAGCCCTCCGGTGCACGATTCGGCACTTGCAAAACTTATATCGCGCTCAAGCAGCTCCTTTGCAACCACCTGATGGTATTCTTCGCCGTCAAAGCTATATATATAATCACCTACTTTATCGCTAATCCTGTTTATCATATTTGCTACCGCCACTTCCGCATCCTCCGGATTTCGCCTTTTTGATGCGACCCGGATTGAGCATTCCCCTTCTTTGGCGTAGGTAGCGATAGTAGGATCAGTCTGACCATTTATCAAATCAAGCAGCTCTGTTTCCAGT
>CAZHBR010000279.1:0-1512 GCA_964530755.1 uncultured Oscillospiraceae bacterium
TCGCGAGATTGCCATCGTGTTTTTCCTTGCTACGGTAGGATTGAGGTTTGGCTATAAAACGTTTAATGCCCTAGCTGAATCCGGCTTATATCTTGCGATGATTTCATTGGTAATCGGCATGGCCGCCATGATCGTGGGATTTTTACTGGGTCGCTATATCTTCAAGCTGAATTGGATAATATTATCCGGCGCGATTTGCGGGGGAATGACTTCGACGCCGGGTCTGGGTTCGGCAATTGATTCATTAAAAAGTGATGAGCCTGCATTGGGATACGGTGCCACTTACCCATTTGCCCTATTGTGCATGGTTATCTTTACAGTATTGTTACACAATTTGCCTATCGTTTAAAAAATTATTAAGTTCAGAAAAGAGGACGGATGAATGAATTATTTGTTTAATTTAAGCAAATCAAAAAAGATCGCCCTTTTAGTTGTCGCCTTGCTGCCTGTTTCCGTCCCGGTTTTTAAGTTCCTGATTGATTTCTTTACGAGCCTTCTATGGTTTAAAGAACTGGGTTATTTCAGCGTATTTTTGAAGAACCTGCTTGTCAAGCTGGGAATAGGGTCTTTCATCTTTATAGTTTTAGGTCTGATATGCTACAGCTTTCTAAAAGGTGTCTTAAAAGGGTATTCCAAAGCGATCCCCCAAATGGATACGAATAAATACAGCGACAGGCAGATTAAAGCGGTAGCTTTAATATTAAGCGGAATCTATGCTGCCTTTGCGGCAATTCAGGGGACAAAGATGATCTGGTTTGAAGCTTTGAAATGCTTTAATGGATCAGGCTTTGATATTGAGGACCCTTTGTTCCATTTAGATATATCATTTTATGTGTTTCGTTTTGAATTCATTTACCGGCTCAATACGATGCTTATAATAGGTATCGGCATATTGGTGGGACTTGCATTCATTTATTTTTTTGCTTTGCTGTTATTTTTAAAACCATCTCCTGCATTCGTCAATACGGGCACTGAAGAATTGGATGTGGAACCCAAGTACGAGGAATCAGAAGAGGAGGACCCGTCAATACCGACATCTCCGGGAACTTTTGAAAAAACGCTAAGTTCGATTTTAGGAGTTAAATTTGAGCGAAGGAAAAGTGCATTCAGAAGGAGAAAAGGGGAGGAAAACCTGTTTAAACTCATAGCTTCTGTGTTTCCAAGGCAGTTTATAGGAATCGGAATACTCCTTTGTGTCCTTATCGCTGCTTACTTTTGGATCAGGCAGTACACGCTTTTGCATTCCACCCTGGGAGTAGTATACGGGGCAGGATTTACCGATGTTAACGTGACCCTTTGGATGTACAGGGTGCTGATCGCATTGTCACTTATTACTTCCGTCGTTTTAGCGGGCAATGTTAGAAGGGGTAATCTCAAAAGAATATTGATTGTTCCGGGAATCATGCTGGCCGTATTTGTCTTGGGTACCGGGGCAAAATATCTGGTCCAGAATTTAATTGTTTCTCCGGATGAAATCAACAAGGAATCTCAATATCTGCGAAGCAATATTGA